>SVSK01000042.1 GCA_015064345.1 Oscillospiraceae bacterium
AAAACATTCCGCGGGACTTTCTGATTGATCATTTGGTAGGCAGCTTTGCTGAGGCGGTGCTGTGGTGGTTCAAGGAGAAAATGCAAACCTCCCCTGAGGACCTTGCCCGCCATTTTGTCAGCGTGACATCCATAAAAAAGTATGCGAACAGCAACAGATAATTTCACCCTGTGACCTATTATTTGTTGTGTTTACACATTGACAATTATGCAAGATTGCGGTATAATTATTGATATTATTATATAATGGCAAGATATTTTTTGAAATAAAATACACTATATACATTCGGAGGTAATAATGGGACTTACACTTGCTGAAAAAATTCTCAAGGCCCACACCGTAGACGGCGAATTCGTCAAGGGTAATGAGATCGGTATCAAGATAGATCAGACACTCACACAGGACGCAACAGGTACTATGGCTTACATTGAATTTGAGGCTATGGGAATTGACCAGGTCAGAACAGAGCGCAGCGTGGCATACATCGATCACAACACACTTCAGTCCGGCTTTGAGAATGCTGACGACCACCGTTTTATCGCATCCGTTGCAAAGAAGCACGGCATCTACTACTCCCGTCCCGGCAACGGCATCTGCCACCAGGTACATCTCGAGCGCTTCTCTGCCCCCGGCAAGACTCTCATCGGTTCCGACAGCCATACTCCCACATGCGGCGGTATGGGTATGATTGCAATCGGTGCGGGCGGACTTGACGTTGCAGTTGCAATGGGCGGCGGCGCATACTATATTACATACCCGAAGATCGTTAACGTTGAGCTTACCGGCAAGCTTCAGCCCTGGGTTGCCGCAAAGGACGTTATCCTCGAGCTGCTCCGCAGAATCTCCGTAAAGGGCGGCGTTGGCAAGATCATCGAATACACAGGTGAGGGTATAGCTACTCTCTCCGTTCCCGAACGTGCTACCATCACAAACATGGGTGCTGAGCTTGGCGCAACAACATCCATCTTCCCCTCTGACGACGTAACTCTCGGGTTCCTCAAAGCGCAGGGTCGCGAGGATGTTTGGGTTCCCCTTGCAGCAGATGCGGATGCGGAATATGACGAGCATATCGTTATTGATCTTTCAACCCTTGCTCCTATGGCAGCTTGCCCCCATTCTCCCGACAACGTAAAGTCCATTACGGAAATCGGTAAAATGAAGATCGACCAGGTTTGTATCGGCTCCTGCACCAACAGCTCACTTCTTGATATGCTTAAAGTAGCATATATCCTTGACGGAAAGACCGTTCATCCCGACGTTTCCCTTGCAGTATCTCCCGGATCAAAGCAGGTGCTTAACATGATGGCTGAAAACGGAGCGCTCGCAAAGATCATCGGTGCAGGCGCGAGAGTTCTTGAATCTGCCTGCGGTCCTTGTATCGGTATGGGACAGTCTCCCAACTCCGGCGGTATCTCACTCCGCACATTCAACAGAAACTTCGAGGGCAGAAGCGGCACAAAGGACGGTCAAGTATATCTCGTATCTCCCGAAGTTGCAGCAGCTTCCGCTATTGCAGGTTACCTCTGTGACCCCAGAGAGCTTGGTAATATGCCCGAGTTCAAGCTTCCCGAAAAGTTCGCAGTAAACGATAACATGATCACTCTGCCCGCTTCTCCCGAGGCAGCACATGAAGTAGAGATCCTCCGCGGTCCCAATATCAAGGAATACCCCATCACCACACCTCTTGCGGACAGCCTCACAGCAGATTGCTCCCTCAAGGTTGGCGACAATATTACAACAGACCACATCATGCCTGCAGGCGCAAAGATCCTTCCCCTCCGTTCAAACATCCCTGCTATCTCCAAGCATTGCTTTGCTGTATGTGATGAGGCGTTCCCCGACCGTGCCCTGTCCCTTGGTAAGAGCATCATCGTCGGTGGTGTAAACTACGGTCAGGGCTCATCACGTGAGCATGCGGCTCTTGCACCTCTGTATCTCGGCGTTAAGGCAGTTATCGTTAAGTCCTTCGCACGAATCCACCGTCAGAATCTCATTAACGCAGGTATTCTCCCTCTTGAATTCGTTGATGCATCAGCTTACGACACAATTGAGCAGGGTGATACTCTTTCAATCGAGTGTCTGAAGGACAGCGTAATGAACGGCGAGATCATTACAGTAAAGAACATCACAAAGAATACCGAGTTCAAGGTTAAGTGTGAGCTCAGCGACAGAATGAAGGGCGTTATCGCTTGCGGCGGACTCCTTGAATACACAAAAGAAAATCTGAAATAATCGGAGGTTACTATGGCTAAGATAAAAATGACAACGCCCCTCGTTGAGATGGACGGCGACGAAATGACACGAATCATATGGAAGTGGATCAAGGACATCCTTATCCTTCCCTATGTTGACCTTAAGACTGAATACTACGACCTCGGACTGGAATACAGAAATGAGACAAACGACCAGGTAACAATAGACTCCGCTAACGCTACAAAGAAGTACGGCGTTGCTGTTAAGTGCGCTACCATCACTCCCAATGCGGCAAGAATGACAGAATACACCCTCAAGGAAATGTGGAAGTCCCCCAACGGCACAATCCGCGCGATTCTCGACGGCACAGTATTCCGCACACCCATCATCGTAAAGGGCATCACACCCTACATCCCCACATGGACAAAGCCCATTACCATTGCACGTCACGCATACGGTGATGTTTACAAGAACACAGAAGCAAAAGCCCCTGCCAACGCAAAGGCAGAGCTTGTAATCACCGACGAAAACGGCAACGAAACCCGACAGACCATCCACAACTTCGGCGCATCCGGCGGTATAGTACAGGGTGTACACAATATAGACGCTTCCATTGAAAGCTTCGCACGCAGCTCATTCAACTATGCACTTGATCAGAAGAAGGATCTGTGGTTTGCTTCCAAGGATACCATTTCCAAGATCTACGACCACCGTTTCAAGGATATCTGGGCTGAGATCTACGAAAATGAGTACAAGGAAAAGTTTGAAGAGGCAGGAATTGAGTATTTCTACACTCTCATCGACGATGCTGTTGCTCGTGTGATCCGTTCTGAAGGCGGCTACATCTGGGCATGCAAGAACTACGACGGCGACGTAATGTCCGACATGGTTGCAACCGCTTACGGCAGTCTTGCTATGATGACCTCCGTGCTCGTTTCCCCCGACGGAAATTACGAGTATGAAGCAGCACACGGAACAGTACAGCGCCACTATTACAAGCATCTGAAGGGCGAGGAGACCTCCACCAACTCCGTTGCAACGATTTTCGCTTGGACCGGTGCATTCAGAAAGCGCGGCGAGCTTGACAACCTGCCCGATCTTGTTCGTTTTGCAGACGCACTTGAAGCGGCAACAATTCAGACTATCGAGGACGGTGTTATGACAGGGGATCTCTACCTGCTCTCCTCTCTTGAAAACAAGAAGAAGGTAAACACCAAGGAATTCCTCGAGGAAATTGCAAAGAGAATTGCTATCTGAATTAAATAAAGCAAAAAGAAAACTCTGAACCGTTCTTGGCTCAGAGTTTTTTGTTATTATCGGTCAATCGGAGGGGTCTTGATAAGCTCGTAGTTGCCGGATTTCAGCACCTCGATAAGCTGTTCAACACTGGTAATCGGCTCATCAGTCAGAATACCGCCACGAGGCTGGTGATCTATGTCGTGATGATCCGTGCCGGATGTCTTGCGCTTACCGTAGTGGTCGGCAAAGGCTTCTGCAAGAAAATTGTGGTTGTCGTGAGCGAAGTGGCCGTTGTACACCTCTATAGCATCAACGAAATCAGGGCACTTCATTGTCATGTGAGGTCTGAACGGATGCGCCTGAATGATGTACTGCCCGTCCTCGTGAGCCTTTTCAGCGTACGCTCTGAGGCTGTCTGTGCGATCGGGCTCGAGATTTTCAAGATACTCTCTGTCGAATCCGAATATGAGGTAGTCGTTGCGGTTGTCGATGAAGAAGAATTCGAGGCCCATAAGGATATTGAGCTTTCCGTCAGCCGCTTTAACGAGCTTGTCATAAGCATCATATTTCTCGGCTACTTCTCCGACCCACCACTCTCTGTCATTCTTATTCCACATAGGTCCAAAGTGGTTTGTCAGGGCAACGGTAGTATATCCTGCCTCAAGGTACTTCTTTACGATGCCCTCAGCAGATTCGTTTGCACATCCGCTTCCGTCTTTGCTGTGGCAGTGAAGTTCGGTTTTGTATTTCATATGGTTTACCTCATTTATCTCTCAACGAGAATGGTCTTGATCTCGAACGGACGGAATCTCAGCTTTGCAACTCCACCCTCAAGAGCGATCTCCTCAAGCTTGTTTTCAAGCATATCTGTGATCCATGCACGCTTTGCACCGAAGAGGTTCAGCTTGCAGGATGTATTGTTGCGCTCGGATTCGTACAGACGAAGCACGTATGCTCCCTCAACGTCCTCTGCACACTTAACAGTTTCGCAAATGATGCCGGGATTGCTGATGGAGAAGAGCTTCGGTGTGCTCATCTCGCCCTTAACCTGTACGGGCTTGAAGTTGAGCTCGTAAGCATCCTGAATAACGGTTTCTGCATTAAATGCACCTATGTGAGGCAGGAGCGAGTAGGTAGTCTCGTGAACACCGATCTCATGATAGGGGTCAGGACGGCATCCGCCCTTGTGGAGTGACAGGCGAAGCTCGCTGCCCTTTGCGGAAAGACCGTACTTGCAGTTGTTAAGAAGCGCCACACCGTAATGTGTTTCGGAAAGGTCGGACCACTTGTGATTGCAGATCTCGAACTTTGCGTCTTCCCAAGAATTGTTGCGAGTTGTGGGACGGTCGATATGACCAAACTGGATCTCGTTCTTTACTGTAGCGGAACGGATGTTGAGATCGAATCCTGCCTTGAGAAGCTGGTGCTTGTCCTGCCAGTCAACCTTGACGTTATAGTCGATTCTGCGGGAGTCAGCGTAGAATACTGTGTCAATAACAGCACTTGACTTTCTGCCGAGCTTGTATTCGGAGCGGATTCTGTACTCAAGAGCACCGTCAGACACCACTTCACGGGAAATAAGACCTGTTACAGGCTTCTGTACCATGAACACATCTGACTCAATGTCCCAGTTGTCCCAGAAGTCCGGCACGTCCTCGCCCATCCAAAGTGTACCGAGAGATGCGCCGCCCTCACGCTTGATCTGGCGGTCTGCCTCTATGTCGATAAGAGAAGAGATATATCCCGCGGAGTCGAATTCAACCTCGTAGTAGGGGGTTGTAAGCTTGTTGCCCTCAGCCTTGAAAGGACTTTCCGCAGAAATGCCATCGCCGGCGATTAGTACAGCAGCTTCCATGGCGGGAATTGCTACGCGAACAGCAGTTTTCTTGTCGCCGTTATAGTCTGTATATGTCTGTGCAACTTTGCCCTCAAATGTACGCTCGCCGTCAAATACTGCAATATCGTCACGGTCGAAGGAGAGTGTGTTGAAGAGAGAGGTCTTCTTTTCGTCTCCGTTAGCCATCTTTGCGGCATACTTGCCTGTTTCTGCCTCAGTGTCAGCGATCATCTTCGCCATTTCGGGAATAGTTCTGTCGTACACCGGAGGAATGCAGGTACCGGGGAGAATGTCGTGGAACTGATTCATGAGCATGATCTTGTAAAGGTCATCACGCTTTTCGTTTGTCGCCTCACCGGAGAGCACGTTGAAGAGCTCCATGTCATGCATTGCGTTTTCAGCCAGGCGGTTGTTCTTCTTAACCTCGTGGATGGTGGTAAGTGTTCCGCGGTGTCCTTCAAGGTAGAGCTCACCGTCAAAGAGCGGCAGCTTGTCGCGTCTTTCCTCCAGCTTTTGCATGAACGCCGATGCAGTGGTGGGCTCAACAACAGGCAGACCGTCCATCTCGGTAGTGCGCTTCAAAAATTCAAGCTGACCGAATGTAGGACCGCCGCCGCCGTCACCAAAGCCATAGGTAGACAGCTTCATGTCGGTGGAATATTTGTCGGCAATACGGGTGCTTACTGCTTCGTCCATGTTCTTGGGATCCGGCGGAATTACGATCTGTGTGAAGTGAGTGAGCACCTCGGAGCCGTCGATACCGCGCCAAATAAAGGTATCTGTGGGGAACGTGTTAAGATCGTTCCAGCTGATCTTTGTTGTATAGAAATACTTTACGCCGCATCCCTGCATGATCTGAGGAATAGCCGCATTGTAACCAAATGTATCGGGAAGCCAGAAGGAGTCGGAGAGATAGTTAAGATGCTTCTGTGTGAATCTCTGACCGTAGAGGAACTGTCTTACCATTGATTCACCGCCGGTAACGTTACAGTCACACTCTACCCAAACGCCGCCGTTGGGTTCGTATCTGCCCTCGGCAACTCTCTTCTTGATTCCGTCAAAGATATCGGGGTAGTACTCTCTCATCCAGTCAAGATGCAGGGCAGAGGACTGAATGAATGTGTATGCAGGGTATATATCCATCAAAGTAAGCGCCTGAGAATATGTACGGGCACACTTGCGGATGGTCTCATCAACAGGCCATAGCCAAGCGGTATCCATGTGAGAGTGTCCGAGAACGCCAACGTATCCGCGAGAACGGTCGCCTGTGCCCTTTTCAAGAGCAGGTGCGAGCGCTTCCTTGACCTTGCTGATAGACTCGTGGAATTCCTCATCACTTGCCAAGTCAAAGTCCTGAAGCAGATATGGGAACGCCTTCATAAGACACTCGTGAGCCTTAAGAGATGCGTTATTGCTGTTCTTAAGCTGTGCGATCTGAAGCACGCAATGGAGATCGAAAAGACATTCGTACACGACCTCATCAATAACTACAAGCTCAAGCTTATTGAAAACGCGGCTGAAGTCGTGAACGTAATCATCGTTGCCATAAGTCTCGAAAGGACCGCAACCGAGCATGTTATGGTTACAGTAGCATTCGAGGTCAACAACGTACTTGTCTCCCACGCTTGCGTCTGTTGACAGATACATCATGGAATGCCAACCGCCGAGGAACTTATGCTTGGAGTTGATAATACCCGAGGGCTTGCCGTTCTTGAAGCACATGGTCTCGGTTGAGCCTGTATCATCAAGCAGGCAGAGCACACGTCCGTCAGCTTCCGGAGGAACTGTGATCTCAGCCTTTACCCACATTGATGCCCACTCTTTACCCCATCTTGTACCGGGCTCTATAGGCTTCATTTCGGAAAGCATCGGAGGCTTGCGCAAGTGCTCCATGGTTTCCATTGCGTATACGTTTTCAACATTGGCAACGTGCTTGAACATTCTCTGCTCACAACGTGCCATCATTCTGTTGAATTTCTCATAAATTTTCTTAACATATGCCTCTTGATTCATAAGCTGCTCCTGTTCTGTGCTAATTTGCTGAATTGCTGTTTTCAGTATATCACATCATTTCGTTTAATGCAATAAATAATCCTAAAATATATTTTTATTCATAAAACGCAGGGTAAAATTCGAGAAAAATGAAAAAATATACTTGACAAACAAAAAAAAGTGTGCTATACTTACCCCAATATAAAACCGAATATTAAAGACTATGACGAAGACGGAGATCGGTCAGAATACCGATACAGAGAGTCCGCGGCGGTGGAATGCGGGCACGGCAGACAGATCCTCCAATCACTTCCGAGTCGGGAAAGGAAAGGCGCTTTCGCTGAGTAATGATTCCCCGTAGAGTGCGACGTAATGACACAGGGCTTGTTTGAGCCTACAGAGTGGCATAGCAATATGCAATTTGAGTGGTACCGCGAACTTAGTATTCAAGTTCGTCTCAAAGATCTGTTTGAGGCGGGCTTTTTGTTTTTCCGCATAAGCCTCAGCCAACCATTTTCATTTTTCCAAATCGAAAGGAGCAATTAATTATGGAAAATATGATCAAGGAAGTAGCAACCCGTATAAAGGAAACCAGACTAATCTGCGAGATAAGCGAGGAAGAAATGGCTGTTTGCACAGGCGTGTCTGTTGATACATACCGTGCGCTGGAATCCGGCAGCTTGGATATGACATTTACATTTATCTATAAGTGTGCGGCAAGATTCGGTATTGACACCACCGATCTTCTCAAGGGTGAGAGCCCCACACTTGAAGAATACAGCATTACCAGAGCAGGCGGCGGTCTCCCCATCGCAAGACGTAAGGGATTCCGTTACAACAACCTTGCGCCGCTCTTTAAGAATAAGGTGGCAGAGCCCTTCAGAGTGCTCGCAAGATACAATCCTGACGAGGCAAACGCTCCCATCAAGCTGAGTCACCACGAGGGACAGGAATACAACTACATCATATCCGGTAAGCTGAAGGTGTCCATCGACGGCAGAGAAGAGATCCTCCTCCCCGGCGACTCCATCTACTACGACAGCTCAAAGCCTCACGGAATGGTGGCATACGAGGGGGACTGCGAATTTCTTGCTATCGTTATCTCCTCCGGCGGCGCGGCATACGACTATCCCGAGAATCTCATTGAGCCTGAGGTAAGCGACGTTAAGCCCGCGCTCTCTCCGCTTCCCGACAATCCCGTTGCGCTTAACTTTATTGAGTGCGTTGAGGAAAACGGTCAGCTTAAGAAGATCTCCTTCAAGAATGAGGACAAGTACAACTTTGCTTACGATACGGTTGACGCTATTGCCGCAAAGAACCCCGACAAGGTTGCTCTGCTCCATCTTGATATAAACAAGAACGAGCGCAGATTCACTTACAACGATATCTCAAAGCTTTCCAACCGTGCGGCAAACTACTTCGAGTCCCTCGGCATCGGTCACGGCGACACTGTAATGCTGGTGCTGAAGCGTCATTGGCAGTTCTGGGTAGCGTCTATCGCACTTCACAAGCTCGGTGCTGTTGCAATTCCCGCTACACATATGCTGGTTGAGCATGATTTTGAATATCGCTACAAGGCTGCAAGCGTTAAAGCGATTGTCTGCACAGGTGACGGTGAGACCGCTATGCATGCCGAAAATGCAGAAAAGCTGGTTGAGCAGAATATCATCAAGATCATGGCAAACGGTCACCGCGACGGCTGGTACTCATTTGATGATGAGTTCATGAATTTCCCCGACACTCTCGAAAGACGTGAGAAGGCTTGCGGCAACGAGACTATGTACATGCTCTTCACCAGCGGCACTACAGGCTACCCGAAGATCGCGGCGCACAGCTACAAGTACGCGCTCGGCCACTATATCACCGCTCGTTACTGGCACAACGCTGACCCGAACGGAATCCACTTCACTATTTCCGATACCGGTTGGGGTAAGGCTCTGTGGGGTAAGCTCTACGGTCAGTGGCTCTGCGAAAGCTGCGTATTTGCTTACGACTTCGACAAATTCGATGCAGCTGATCTGCTTCCCCTCTTCAAGAAATACAATATCACAACATTCTGCGCACCGCCTACCATGTTCCGCTTCTTCATCAAGGCGGGTATCGAAAATTACGACCTGTCCTCCCTCAAGAATACAACCATCGCAGGCGAAGCGCTTAACCCTGAGGTATTCTACAAGTTCAAGGAATACACCGGCCTCTCTCTCATGGAAGGCTTCGGTCAGACTGAAACCACGCTCGTTATCGGTAACTTCGTAGGTGACACACCCAAGCCCGGTTCAATGGGTCGTCCTTCACCGCTCTACGATGTTGAGATACTTGACCCCGACGGAAAGCCTTGCGATGTAGGCGAAACAGGTGAGATCGTTATCAGAACTAAAGACAAAACACCCGCAGGTCTCTTCAAGGGCTACTACAAGAATGAGGAAGCCACCAACGAAGCATGGCACGACGGTTACTATCATACAGGTGACACCGCTTGGCGCGACGAGGACGGCTACTTCTGGTACGTTGGTCGCGTAGACGATGTTATCAAATCATCCGGCTACCGTATCGGACCATTCGAGATCGAGTCCGTTATCATGGAGCTGCCTTATGTACTCGAATGTGCTATCACAGCTGTTCCCGATGAGATACGCGGTCAGGTAGTTAAGGCA
The DNA here is from genome assembly GCA_015064345.1 of Oscillospiraceae bacterium. Classification (GTDB taxonomy): domain Bacteria; phylum Bacillota; class Clostridia; order Oscillospirales; family CAG-272; genus UMGS1696. Next base: position 9,916 of record SVSK01000042.1, read on the forward strand.
TCAATCGTTCTTGTTCCCGGCAAGGAAGGCACACCGGAGCTTGTTAAGGAGATCCAAACCTACGTCAAGGAACACACCGCTCCTTACAAGTATCCGAGAATCGTTGAATTCCTGCCTGAGCTTCCCAAGACCATCAGCGGCAAGATCCGCAGAGTTGAGCTGAGAGGAAAAAAATAACTTTTCTCCATTTTGTAAACATTCTTCTAACTTAATTGAATTTCTCCTTTGGATGTAGTATAATGTTTTTTGTAATGAAAGCAAAAATACTATATTCAAAGGAGATTTTGTTATGCCGCAGTGGCTCACACAATTTGTAACCGAAACACTTGTAGATTTCGCTATCAATCTGCTTTTGGCAGTAATCATTCTCGTTGTCGGCTTTGTTCTTGTTAAGCTTCTTATCAAGTTCATCAAAAAGCGTAGCTTCTTCCAGAAGATGGACGTTAACGCTCAGTCCTTCCTTACAAACCTTATCAGCGCAGCCCTTAAAATAGTACTTATTTTCACTGCAGTTATCGTTGTAGGCGTTCCCGAAGCTTCCGTGCTTGCTGTTATCAGCTCTTGCGGTCTCGCTATCGGTCTCGCACTTCAGGGTGGACTTTCCAACATCGCAGGCGGCGTTGTGATCATGATCTGCCGTCCCTTCCATATTGGTGACTACATAGAATCCGCTTCCGTTTCCGGCGTTGTTCAGGATATCGGTCTTTACTACACAAAGATCACAACTGCTGACAATATTGACGTTGTTGTTCCCAACTCCACAATTTCCAACGCTACCGTAAAGAATCTCTCCACAGAGGTAGACAGAAGAGTGGATTTCGATTTCAACGTTGCATATGACACAGACCTTGACCTCGCGAGAAAGGTTCTCCTTGCAATTTCCGAAAAGAACGAGCTCGTTTATAACGATCCTGCCCCCGAAGTGTTCATTGCTGCTCACGGTGAATCTGCTGTTACTCTCAAACTTCGCATTTGGTGCGCTACAGAGAACTACTGGACAGTTTACTTCGATATGTGGGAAGACGTAAAGAAAGCATTCGATCAGTTCGAGATCGAGATTCCCTACAACCACCTCAACGTTACAATCGACAACAAGTAAAAATAAAATCTGCCATGTGCTTCCCTAGTGCATGGCAGTTTGAATATCATTCATTAGTGAGGAAATATGAAAACAGTTAAGCTCGGAATAATCGGCACTAACTTCGTCTCTGACTGGCTCTGTGACGGTGTTAAGAAGTGTGACGGAATAATAAATCATGCAGTATACTCTCGTCGCGAGGAAACAGGTCGAGCATTTGCCGATAAGCATAATATTGATACAGTATATACCGATATGGAGGAATTTCTCTCCTCCGATATAGATGCAGTTTATATCGCAAGTCCTAACTTCCTTCATTATTCACAGGCAGAAGCCGCTATGCGTCACGGAAAGCACGTGCTGGTTGAAAAGCCTGCCGCGCTGACGAAGGACGAGTTTATCTCCCTTGAGAAAATCGCTCGCGAGATGGGGGTAGTAATTCTTGAGGCGATGCGCCCTGCACACGACCCCGCAACACATGAAGCGATCTCCCATCTCAGCGACATAGGAACCGTTCGCCGCGCCGTGTTTGAGTTTTGCCAGTATTCTTCCCGCTATGACAAGTTCAAGGCAGGAGAGATTCTCAACGCATTCAACCCTAAAATGGGCAACGCTGCAGTAATGGATATCGGAGTTTATCCCCTTCACGTCTGCGCCATGTTCTTCGGTGAGCCAAACAGTATCAGAGCACAGTCAACAGTTCTTCACAACGGTTTTGAGGGCATGGGAAGCGTGATTCTCGATTACGGTGAAATAGAGGCCGAGGTTGTGTACTCAAAAATTGCAGACTCTGTAAATCCCTCTGCTATTCTCGGCGAAGACGGTGCTATAACTATTGGCAAGCTTTCAATGGGTGAGAACGTGCGACTGATCCCGCGAAACGGTGAGGCAAAGGAGATCTCCGGCACCCGCGGTACTGACAATATGGTGTACGAGATCGGCGATTTTGTGCGCATCATCAACGGTGAGACAACAGCCGACTACTGGAACAAGCTTACGGAAATAACCCTCGGTATCATTGATGAGATTCGCAAGCAAAACAGCATATCATTCGAATAAAAAACAAGACGGTAGCTTAAAAACTGCCGTCTTTTTGTTAAAATAACACTTATTCCTTCACAAAGTGGAACATCCTTGCGTATCCGCCATCCTTGTCGCTCTTTACCTCTATGCCACGACGAAGATCTTCGCCTGTGTACGTGTTGCCGCCGATGGTGTCTATGTAAGTTGCGCCAGTTTCCGCACGGCTGATCTTCAGTTTGTTTGTCTTTTCCTTCTTGTCTCCAAATGCCTGAAGGTACGAAAGAAGTATCTCCGAGTTGTCCTCATTCACGAAATAATAGGAATAAGCGCCATCCTTCATGGGATTCTGCAGTCTGTAGAGCTCGCCTCTTAAAATAAGCTCCTCATATTCTCTGTATTCTGCGATCTGCTTGCTAATGGCAGCTTTCGCAGTATCGCCGATCTTCAGAATGTCGAATTCATATCCGAGAGGACCGTTCAGTGCCACACGATAGTAGTACTCAAGCTGTCTTGCGTTTTCCACAGAGTCGCCGTGATTTGCCACATGGCAGCTCATCGTGGTCGCGGGATATCCAAATGTGCTTCCGTACTGTATTGCGGTTCTCGCTACTGGATATGTGTTGTCACTGGTCCAGATCTGCGTGGAATATTTCATCATACCCAGGTCATAACGTCCGCCGCCGCCTGAGCAGGTCTCGATCATGGCATTCGGGAATCGCTCGTTAAGCCAGCGGAGCAGATCGTACACGCCCTTCATGTAGCGGAAGCTTACCTCGCCCTGTCTTTCGGGCGGAAGTGTGGGAGAATATACCTCGGAAAGGTGGCGGTTCATATCCCACTTGAAGTAGTCGATAGACAATCCGCCGAATGTTTCTTCAAAGCGGTCCTTCAAATACTGCACCACCTCGGGATTTGCCATATCAAGCACAGCCTGGCTGCGTGAGAGAAGCAGTTCCCTGCCCGGTGCGGAGATTGCCCATTCGGGATGCTCTTTGAACAACTGAGAATCGGGGTTTATCATTTCGGGCTCGATCCAAATACCGAATTTTACGCCGCTTTTCTTGACGTTGTCAATAAATGAGCCAAGTCCGTTTTTGAATCTGTCGGGATTGGGCCACCAGTCCCCAAGTCCGCGGCGGTCGTCGATTCTGCCACCGAACCAACCGTCGTCCATTACCACCATGTCCATGCCGACTTTAGCAGCTTCTGCCGCAAAACGAGTCATTACGTCCTCGTCAATATCGAACCAGAATGCTTCCCAAGAGTTGAGAACTACAGGACGCTTCTCGAATCTATCATTCGGGAGAATGTGGTTTCTCGTGAATTTGTGCATATTGCGGGAAACTTGACCAATGCCGCGGTTACTGTAGGACATCACAGCCTCGGGAGAAGTAAATGTTTCACCGGGCTCGAGAAGGTAGCTGAAATTATCAGATCCAAGTCCGCTGAGCACGCGAGTCTTGCCGCACTGCTCCGTCTCAACCTCAGAGAGGAAGCTTCCGCTGTACACAAGGTTAAATCCATAAGCGTCGCCACGCTCTTCGGTAGCCTTCGGGTCACACAGCATGAAGAATGGGTTGAACTGATGGCTTGATGCGCCTCTGCGGCTGAATATGCTGCGGTTTCCGGGTGCTACGTGCTCTCTTGTGTACATTCTTTCAAAGCAATGACTGCCGTGGAAGCTTATCATGTCAAGATCATCTTTGTCGATATCAAGACACAGCATCATGCACTTTTCGATCTTTACGGGATTCTTTCCCCTGTTTGTAAGGGTAAAGTATCTGCTGATAACGTCGCAGTCAGCAAAAACCGTATAGTAAAGCTTCAGTTCACATCCGGTTACTTCATCGACCATTGTAAGCTCAAGAGTCTCCGTGTTCTCGTCCGCTTCAGCGCAGGGCAAACCGGGGATGTCCACTCTTCCCTTCAGCACTCTCGCTTTTTTGTAATAGAACATCGTTGTGTCAGATCCCGTTGACATATCGCGAAGTCGAAGAGCATCTGCACGGAAGTCTCCGTATCCAAAGAAGGAGAATTCACTCGCTGCTACATCGGGGAAATAATCGTAGCCGTGCTCCTCAAAATACGGTGAGAATGATGTAACGGGGCTCTTGTATTCATATTTTACACCACGTCCGTTTCTGCCGTAGTACAGATGCACGGGAAATTTGCCGAACTTTATTCCCATCACATACATGGTGTTGGCAGTCTTAATTATTATTTCATTTGTTTTTCTGCTAATCTTAATTGACATATCCACTCTCCGTAGATTTTTTATTTATTATTGTTATTGTTATTATATCACACCCCGCATATTTTTCCAAGTGGAAAAACAAAAAACGCCTCGAAGTGAGACGTTTTATTATTGTTAAAACAGCAGTGCGCTGGAAATACCGAAGTAAACAAACAGCGAAACTGCGTCAACTATTGTAGCGATAAACGGACTCGCCATAACTGCAGGGTCCAGATTAAGCTTCTTCGCGATCATGGGAAGCATACAACCGATTATCTTTGCCACAAGAACTGTCACTGCAAGAGTAGCACTTACAGCAAGAGACACCATCACTGTTACATCAGGGTTTTTCAGAATAAGTCCGTCAAACAGCAAGAGCTTACCGAAACACACAACTCCAAGAACAACGCCGCACATAAGAGCCGTTCTTATCTCTTTCCACACAACTCTCGGCAGATCTCTGAACTCCACCTCGCCAAGGGAAAGCGCGCGGATTATGGTGACAGATGACTGCGAGCCTGTGTTACCGCCCGTACCCATGATCATGGGAATAAACGCAGTGAGCACAACGTGCACCGCAAGAGCAGTCTCAAATCCGGTGATTATCATGCTGGTAAAGGTTGACGAGATCATCAAGAGAAGCAACCACGGTATGCGATTCTTGAACAGATCAAAAGCGGATGAATGAAGATACGCCTTATCAGACGGTGTCATACCGCTCATGATCTCCATATCTTCAGTTGCCGCCTCTTCCATTACGTCCATGGCGTCGTCGAACGTTACGATACCGACCATTCGGTTGTCACCGTCAACAACAGGAAGTGCGATAAAGTTATACTTTGAAAGGGTAAGAGCAACTTCTTCTTCATCGGCAAGAGTGCTCACGGAGATCACGTTCGTCTCCATGATCTCGTCAATAGGTGTATCGTCGCTCTCCGCAAGAAGAAGGTCCTTTACAGTTACCATACCGATAAGCTTTCTTGCTTCGGTAACGTAACAGCTGTAAATGGTTTCCTTATCCACACCGGTACGTCGAATTGATGTTATTGCATCTCCGACAGTCATACCGGAGCGCAGTGACACATACTCCGTTGTCATCATTGCCCCCGCGGAGTTTTCGGGGTATCGCAGGATATCGTTTATGTCCTTGCGCATTTCTTGAGTTGCCTGAGCAAGAATACGTCGCACCACATTGGCGGGCATCTCTTCTACGATGTCAACGGCATCGTCAACATACAGCTCATTCAGCACCTCACGAAGCTCTGAGTCGGAAAATCCGTGGATCAATAGCTCCTGATCATCGGGTTCCATTTCTACAAAGGTCTCTGCCGCAATCTCCTTGGGGAGTATACGGAACAGTACAGGGAGTCTCTCCTGCTTCACCTCATCAAACACAGCCGCAATATCGGCAGGGTTCATTGTAACGAGAACATCCCTAATGGTGGAATACTTTTTTCCGTCCAGCAGTGCTTCAAGAGTACTGCAAATGGTTACATTGGATTCTGCCATGATCTTCTCCTCCTTGTTTTTTAGAAAGGTCATACATGGGAAGCGGGCACAGCAGACTAAAGTATAAAGTTAATATATCCCGAGAAACGCATGGAATCCACCGATGCGTTTCAGCATACTTCGGCCTGCGGATAAGCCGTTACTACCTCCAGCGTCCATGACGTTTCCTCCTTCTTTCTCAATTTGAATTTGGTGTTAGCACCTTTTATCATTATACTCCAAAAACCCCATCCTGTCAACAAAGCACTGACATAAAATACTGATAATATATAATAATATAAGTATAATTTGTGCAAAATATTTTCATTTGACTATTGACAAAAAACTTGCAAAGTGGTATAATTAACTTACCTCGGGCAGAGGGTTCTTTTTTTGTGCGCTCATATTTCGGTCATGATATGAGTCACAGCCCTTCGCAGAGGGAGGTACAAAGAATGGCGGACAACAAAAACGCCAAAATTATCAAGGAGGTGCCGATTAAATGAGAGTTAAAATCACTCTTGCTTGCACTGAATGCAAACAGCGCAACTATGACACAAAGAAAAACAAGAAGAACGACCCCGACAGACTTGAACTCAACAAATACTGCCGTTTCTGCCGCAAGCACACTGCGCACAGAGAAACGAAATAATCGGATAAGGAGTTGTTGACTATGGCTGAAAACGAAAAGAAGACCGTTAAGGCTGCCAAAGCTAAATCGGACAAGCCTTCTCTTTGGAGCAGAATCGCTACATGGTTCAGATCCGTTAAGTCTGAGGCTAAGAAAGTTGCATGGGCAAGCTGGAAATCAGTTCGTTCAAACAGCACTATCGTAATTATTGCTGTTGTAATTATTGCCGCTGCTATTGGTATCATTGACTTCCTCTTCCAGAACGCTATCTTCGGTCTTGGCAATCTTATTAACTAAGTTTGCTTAAAGATTTTTCGACGGTTCGTTTGATTTGATGGAAGGATAATGAATAATGAGCGATATTAATGAAATGAACGAAGGTCTGCGTTGGTATGTTGCTCATACTTACTCAGGCTACGAAAACAAAGTAAAAACCAATCTTGAGAAGATCATCGAGAACAGAGGTCTCGGTCATCTTATCACAGATATCCGAATCCCGACGGAGATCATTGTTGAATCCGACGGTGGCAAGGAACGCGAGGTTGAATCCAAAGTATTCCCCTCTTACGTACTTGTAAAAATGGTCATGACCGATGAGACCTGGCACGTTGTAAGAAACATTCGCGGCGTTACAGGATTTGTAGGACCCGGATCTAAGCCGGTTCCGCTTACTGAAGAAGAGGCTGCTGCAATCATCAAGGATGAGCCTGAGAAGACCACTGTTCTCACAATTGCTGTGGGCGACAAGGTCAACATTATCGACGGCGTATTCCGCGGCTACAGCGGTACACTTTCTTCCATCAACGAGGAGACCGGCGAGGTTACTGTTATTGTATCCACAGTCGGACGTGATATCCCCGTTAACCTCGACAAGAAATATGTTGAGAAGGCTGCTAACTGATTAATAAAAGATCAGTAAAGCAAGGATGAGCCTGATTTCATCCGTTAATGCTTGACGCAGGCAGAATTGCGTCGAAAGTGGGAGGGAAATAAATTATTTTTCATGTTTCCCGTCAGAAACCACATTTGGAGGTATATTTGCTATGGCAAAGAAAATTATTGGCTATATCAAGCTTCAGCTTCCTGCCGGTAAGGCTACACCCCAGCCGCCTGTAGGTCCTGCACTTGGTGCTTACGGTGTTGCTATTCCTAACTTCACAAAGGAATTCAACGAAAGAACAAAGAACGACATCGGTCTCATCATTCCTGTAGTTATCACAGTATATGCTGACCGTTCCTTCACATTCATCACAAAGACTCCTCCCGCACCCGTTCTTATCAAGAAGGCTTGCGGTATCGAAACAGCTTCCCCCACACCTAACAAGACTAAGGTTGCTAAGATCACTAAGGATCAGGTTCGCCAGATCGCTGAGACAAAGATGAAGGACCTCAACGCAGGCTCCATCGAAGCAGCTATGAGCATGATCGCCGGTACAGCTCGTTCCATGGGCGTTACCGTTGAAGAATAAGGAGGGCCGGAATTATGTTTAAGGGTAAGAAATATGTTGACAGCGTAAAGCTGATCGAAAAGAACAGACTCTATGATACTACAGAAGCTATGGAGCTCGCTTGCCAGACATCCAAGGCTAAGTTCGACGAAACAATCGAAGTTCACCTTCGTCTGGGCGTTGACTCCCGTCACGCTGACCAGCAGGTTCGTGGTGCTGTAGTTCTCCCTCACGGTACAGGTAAGAAGGTTCGCGTTCTCGTATTCGCTAAGGGCGACAAGGCAGAAGCTGCTAAGGCTGCAGGTGCTGAATACGTTGGTGATACAGATCTCGTAGAAAAGATCCAGAAGGAAAACTGGTTCGACTTCGACGTAGTTATCGCATCCCCTGATATGATGGGTACAATCGGTCGTCTCGGTCGTGTACTCGGTCCTAAGGGTCTCATGCCTAACCCCAAGGCAGGTACAGTTACAATGGATGTTGCTAAGGCTGTTACAGAAGCTAAGGCAGGTAAGATCGAGTACCGTCTCGACAAGACCAACATCATCCACTGCCCCATCGGTAAGGCTTCCTTCGGTATCGAAAAGCTTTCCGAAAACTTC
>SVSK01000043.1 GCA_015064345.1 Oscillospiraceae bacterium
GCTCGCTCTGTGAGATAGTCTGACAGAAGCTGCCTGTCGTGCTCGGGAAGCTCAAATGACAGGAGTATTTCACTGGGAATATATTCTCTCGACTGATACAGTGACATGAGAAAAGCGGAGAGGGGAGAGTCATCCTCATCGGAGTCCGGCATGACTGTGATCTCATCCCCGCCAAAAAGGAAGTGCTCGCTGTCTGCAATGTAGCCGCTTCTGACGTAGAATATTGTCGCGCAGTCGCGGAATTTGACCGCTTCACCGTCAAAGCTTGTGAGATGCAGGCCGATCACGTCACATTCCACGTCCGGTGAGCCAACCGCTTTCTGCCGTTCTCCCAGCTTGCGGAGACTTTCAATAGAGTCACGAAGTCTTGCTGCACGTTCAAATTCCAACTCATCGGATGCACGCATCATTTCGCGAGTCAGTCCGACAATGACCTCGCGTGTACCGCCACGGAGAATATCAGCAGCCTGTTCAATAGCTTCTCGGTATTCAGAATTGTCAACGTGACCTCGGCAAACACCCATGCACCGACCAATCTGGTAATACACGCAAGGGCGTTCCTTACCGATGTCCTCGGGAAATTGCTTTTTGCAGGTGGGAATCTTCAGCGTTCGCTCAAGCTGTGCGATTACTGAATATACAGTGTTCGTGGATGAATACGGGCCGAAATAAAGTGAGCCATCGGGGATTCGCTTGCGGGTCATTGTAATGCGCGGCCATGTTGACTTTATGTCAATTTTAATATAAGGATAGGATTTTGCGTCCTTCAGCCTGATGTTGTACTTGGGAGTGTACTGCTTGATGAGGCTGTTTTCAAGGGCAAGCGCCTCCATTTCCGTGTCGCAGGTGATGAATCGGAAGTCGTGAACGGAGGATGTCATTTTTGAGGTTTTGGGGTCATGCGCGCCGTGGAAGTATTGTGACACTCTGTCACGAAGTGAACGGGATTTGCCGACGTAGATGACCTTTCCCGCCTCGTTTTGCATGATATACACACCCGGGAGCCTTGGTAGTGCAGCAGACTTTTCCCGCAGAAATTCGATATTTTTTGAAATTTCCTGCATATATCCCCCATAATTTTCTCGTATAACAAATTGAGCGAGGGTGTTTGTCTCCACCATCGCTCAGGTTTGATTGATTATCTTATTAATCGTAAATTATTCTGCAAAACCGCTGTCGATGAGGGTAGCCAGACCTTCAAGTGCTTCAGCTTCGTCATTGCCGTCTGCGATAAGGGTGATTGTCATACCCTTAACGATGCCGAGAGAGAGCACACCGAGAAGACTCTTTGCGTTAACTCTGCGGTCTTCCTTTTCAACCCAAATGGAACTCTTGTAGGAGTTAGCCTTCTGAATGAAGAAAGTAGCAGGTCTTGCGTGGAGACCAACGTTGTTTGTAATTGTTACATCACGAGTAATCATATTATTCGCTCCAAATTTGATAAATTAATCTGATAATATGAGGCAAATACCCACGCAATGGCATGGTAACCATGAAAATGGTGATACCTCTGTACTGTAATATATTATAGCAAAACTCGATAGTTAAATCAATAGTTTTGTGACAGTTTTTTGTTGTCAAGTTTAACAACAAGTTATAGAAGTAAGCCTCATATTTTCAGTAAAATGTTAATTTTCGTTAAAAACCAACAAAAATGTATATCAGAGCTTGATAACAGTGATAGTTACGTTTTCGCCGTTGATATCCCAATCCTTGGTGTAGCCGATATCAGTCTTTCCAAAGTTGAGCTCATCGCAGAGAACAGCGCCCATGAACTCACCGCTGCCTACGGAGAGGATAGTCTCAAGCTTTGTGCTTCCGTCAACAAATACCTTGATGTGGTCTGTAACAACAAAGTCAGCTTCTTTTCTCATTGTCTGAACCTTGGAGATAAGCTCGCGAACGAAGCCTTCGTTGATGAGATCTTCTGTGAGATTCATGTCAAGAGCAACTGTTGTGCCGTTGTCAGCGATGGAGAAGTATCCTTCCTTCTGCTTTACTTCGATAAGGAGATCAGCTTCTTCCAGTGCTACATCAGTGCCGTCGAAGTTGAAGTGAAGCGCGCCGGTGGACTTCAGCTCAGCCATAGCGGCGTTGCCGTCGAAGTCGTCATTCTGAAGTGTGCCGCGGATCTGACCGAGGAGCTTGCCGTACTTGGGACCAACAGTCTTGAGATTGGGCTTGAAGGAGTAGGAGGAAAGTGCGGACATATCGTCAACGAACTTAACTTCCTTAACGTTCAGCTCATCACGGATGATATCGGAGTAGAAGGAGTCAAGAGGATTTGTGCAGTTTACATACAGAGCAGCGAGAGGCTGACGGTTCTTGGTGTTTGCGCCGTTTCTTGCCGCACGACCGAGAACTACGATGTCAACTACAGTCTTCATGTTCGCTTCAAGCGCCTTGTCGATGTAGGATGCATCAGACTCGGGATACTCGCAGAGGTGAACGGAGATAGGTGCGTTCTTATCAACGGAGCCAACAAGGTTGCGGTAGATGTCATCAGCCATGAAGGGAATCATGGGAGCTGCAAGCTTGGAGATAGTAACAAGCGCAGTATAGAGAGTCATATAAGCCGCGATCTTGTCATCCGTCATCTCTGTGCCCCAGTAACGCTCACGAGAGCGGCGAACGTACCAGTTGGAGAGCTCGTCAACAAGCTGATACAGAGCCTTTGCGGATTCGGGGATGCGATAGTTACCAAGGTGGTTGTCAACCTCTGCAACAGTTGTGTTAAGTACGGAAAGAATGTACTTGTCCATTACTGTGAGAGCGCAATCCTTGAGGTTATACTTTGTAGGATCGAATGAGTCGATATTTGCGTAGAGAACGTAGAACGCGTATGTGTTCCAGAGAGTACCGAGGAACTTGCGCTGACCTTCCTGAACTGCCTTGCCGGAGAATCTGGAGGGGAGCCACGGTGCGCTTCCTGTATAGAAGTACCAACGGATAGCATCTGCACCGTATGTTTCAAGTGCATCGAAGGGGTCTACTGCGTTACCCTTGGACTTGGACATCTTCTGACCGTTTTCATCCTGAACGTGACCGAGAACGATTACGTTCTTGTAGGGTGAGCAGTCAAAGAGGAGAGTGGAGATCGCCATAAGGGAGTAGAACCAACCGCGGGTCTGGTCAACAGCTTCGGAGATGAAGTCTGCGGGGAACTGAGCCTTGAAGAGATCCTCGTTTTCAAAGGGATAGTGATGCTGTGCGAAAGGCATTGAACCGGAGTCGAACCAGCAGTCGATAACTTCGGGAACACGATGCATTTCTCCACCACATTCGGGACACTTAAGAGTTACAGCGTCGATGTAAGGACGGTGGAGCTCGATATCATCGGGGCAGTTGTCGGACATTTCCTTAAGCTCTGCAATAGAACCGATGGAATGACGGTGACCGCAGGAGCATTCCCAGATATTGAGAGGTGTACCCCAGTAACGGTTACGGGAGATAGCCCAGTCCTGTACGTTTTCGAGCCAGTCGCCGAATCTGCCCTTACCGATAGACTCGGGGATCCAGTTTACGGTGTTGTTGTTCTTGATAAGGTTTTCACGCACGTCGGTCATCTTGATGTACCATGATTCGCGTGCGTAGTAGATGAGGGGAGTGTCACATCTCCAGCAGTGAGGATAGTCGTGCTCGAATTTGGGAGCTTCGAAGAGCTTGCCTGCCTTGTCCAGATCAACAAGGATCATGGGGTCAGCCTTCTTTACGAACACACCTGCATAGTCAGTTTCTGCTGTCATATTACCTGCACCGTCAACGAACTGAACGAAGGGAAGGTCATACTTTCTGCCAACCTTTGCGTCGTCTTCACCGAATGCAGGGGCGATATGAACGATACCTGTACCGTCGCTCATTGTAACGTAGCTGTCGCAGGTTACAAAGTGAGCCTTTTTCTTCTGTTTAGCCGCTGCGATACCTGCACACTCAAAGAGAGGCTCGTATTCACGGTATTCGAGATCCTTACCAACATATTCTTCGAGGATCTCATAAGCGGGAGCTTCTTCAGTCTTCAGTTTACCGAGAACTGTATCAAGCAGAGCCTGTGCCATGTAGTAAGTGTAGCCGTCCGCTGCCTTAACCTTAACGTAAGTTTCGTCAGGGTTTACGCAGAGCGCAAGGTTGGAGGGAAGAGTCCAGGGTGTTGTGGTCCATGCGAGGAAGTAAGCATCCTCACCGACACACTTGAAGCGAACGATTGCGGAACGCTCCTTAACAGTCTTATATCCCTGTGCAACTTCCTGTGCGGAGAGGGGAGTACCGCAGCGAGGGCAATAGGGAACGATCTTGAATCCCTTATAGAGCAGACCCTTGTTCCAGATCTCCTTAAGCGCCCACCATTCGGACTCGATAAAGTTGTTGTCGTATGTTACGTAAGGATCGTCCATGTCAGCCCAGAAGCCTACTGTGCCGGAGAAATCTTCCCACATGCCCTTATACTTCCAAACGGATTCCTTACATTCCTTGATGAAGGGCTCAAGACCATACTGTTCGATCTGTTCCTTGCCGTCAAGGCCAAGCTTCTTTTCAACTTCGATCTCAACGGGAAGACCGTGAGTATCCCAGCCTGCTTTTCTCGGAACGTCGCGACCCTTCATCCAGTGATAACGGGGGATCATATCCTTGATTACTCTTGTGAGAACGTGACCGATGTGAGGCTTACCGTTAGCTGTCGGAGGACCGTCGTAGAATGTGTAGCCCGGTCTGCCTTCGCTATCCTTAAGCTGCTGTTCGAAGATCTTGTTTTCCTTCCAGAACTTAAGCACTTCACGCTCGCGTTCAACGAAATTTAAGTTGGTTTGAACCTTATTGTACATTGATTTCTGATTCTCGGGGAAACGTCTCTCTCCCCAAACCCCTTTCAAATAACTTTACTGTTAGTATTCTCATGCCCGGCGGCTAAAAACAAAAAAGCCCGGAAATACGTCCGGGACAGAAAAATTCTGCTTATAAACCACTCGCACACATGATACGGCTCCCTCATAACGCCGGGACTGCGGCATAGGCTACATTGCGTTTGCAATTCACCCTGCGGCTCGGGAGTGATTTTCGAGTGCTGCATCGTATCGGCTCACACCATATGCCGACTCTCTGTGACTTTGCCGCGGTTTCCCGCACACCTACTCGTTCCGTCATAGCCTTTAATAATATACATCCTTAATTATATACCCGTTTTTCACCGTTGTCAAGAGGATTGATGATTTTTGTGTTTGCTTACATATATTGACTATCGCCTCGTGTTGTGGTACAATAAAAATAACGAAAAACGTGCAGGTGGAAAGTATGAAGAGCGAACTTTATTACTATGATATATATCCGAAAGTATTTCCTGTCGGCAGAGACGTGGAGATCACAGTAAAGTCACTTGGCGCAAAGTTCGACTTTAGCGGTGAATACAAGATTGTAGTGCAGAGAGTAGCCGGCGGAAGCACGTGGCAGCATAGTTCTGCGGACAATCATACGGACATATTCTGCACTGCCGATGAAAGCGCAGAGATTCATTTTACATATACAGCTGCATTAGAGGGCGAATACCGTGTGAGAATATATCAAGGGGATAATTTGGTAGTTCAGCTTGGTGTTTATGCGCCGGATCATGATCTCGCAACGCGTTACCCTCTTCGCGGGGATCTTCACATTCACACATACCGTTCCGACGGTGGAGAAGCTCCCGCATTCGTTTGCGCCAACTACCGCAAAAAAGGTTACGACTTCATTGTTGTCACCGACCATCATCGCTACTATCCGTCTCTTGAGGCAATTGATGCGTTCTCCGGTTTAGAGATTCCCCTGTGTATCCTTCCCGGTGAGGAGGTTCATCTTCCGAGTAACGACGTTCACATCGTTAACGCAGGAGGTCTTTTCTCCGTGAACGGTCTGCTTAAGGAGTCTATTAACTATGCAGACACAAACGGAGACCCGGAGAAGAGAAGATTTGATAAATCCGTTCCGCTTCCCGACCTGATAACAAATGAGCAGTATTATCAAGAGATCGCTGAGATTGAAAAGAGCCTCGGCGAATTGCCTGACGGTGTAGACGGCAAGTGGTACGCAAGCTCTGTTTGGGCTTTTGACAAGATCAGAGAAGCCGGAGGACTTGCAATATTCGCACATCCTTATTGGCTTGTGGATATGTGGCATCTTCAGGAACCGTTTACCAGATACATGATGAAGAATCACCCCTTTGACGCATTTGAGGTGCTGGGAGGGGAGAATTACTATATGCAAAACGGAATTCAGACCGCTCTTTACTACGACGAGTACAGAGAGGGAAGAGTGCACCCGATCGTTGGTTCAACTGACAGCCACGGATGCACAGAACACAATATCAACTCTGCTATCTGCTCAACTATTGTGTTTGCGGAGAAGAACGAACGCGAAACCATTTTGCAGGCGATTCGTGATAAATATTCTATTGCTGTCGACACTATTTCTGCAGAGTACCGACTTGTTGGCGAGTACAGACTTCAGAAGTACGCCTGCTTCCTCATGGAAAACTATTTCCCCATTCACGACAGACAAGCGGCACTGGATGGCGAGATGCTGATTCAGTACGTTGGAGGAAACGCAACAAAGGACGAGGTAGAGGCTGTGTCCGCACGTGCAGACAAGCTATTGAAGAAGTATATCCTCATCTCTGACTGACAAACAAAAAAACCGGAGAGGGAAATCCGACTCCGGCTATTGATTACGATATAATTACAGCATCCGCTCCATTTCGGAGTATCCGTCTTCAAGAATCAGAAGATTCTTTTCAAACTCGGTAAGTTGCTCTGGTGAATATTTGGACTCACCTTGCTTTACAAACAATTTGAGGCTTTCCTCGTACATTTTGATGTACTGCAGATATTTTTCGGTAAGCACAAGACGGAATTCGCGCTTGTCGCTCTCTGAAGCCTCTTTGAGTATGTATCCCTTCTGTATGAGCATGGAAACCTTGTACGATGCCGCGGAACGGGATATTCCGATGAAGTCGGCAAACTCGCTGACAGTAGGCTTGCCGAGAAGATAGATTACCTCAAGAGAGAACACCTCCATTGCGCTGAGGCTTCCCTCACGTTCTCTGACTACAGAGAATATTCGCTTGTAAAAAGCAAGGCGGAGTTTATCGGAGATTTTCAGAAAGTGGTTTTCAAGCATGACGGGTCTCCATAAAAAGTAGTATAATTAATTATACCACCGACTGCGGAAATATAAAAGATACATTTTGTAACAATTTATTAGTTTTTTCTCAATTTTTATTGATTTTTTCTGCTTTTTTGAAAAAATGCGGGAGAAAGGTGCATTTTCTATGCAAAGATCATGTTTTCACACACATTCAACATATTCCGACGGTAAGGCTTCGCTTCGTGAGATGATCCACGCGGCACTTGACAAAGGATTTACTGCCCTCGGCTTTTCGGATCACAGCTATGCTCCCGAGCAGATTGACTACTGCATGCCTGAGGAGAGGGTACAAGCAAATTATGATGAGATACTCTCCCTCGGGGAAGAATACCGCGGAAGAATCGCACTTTATGCAGGCATTGAACTTGATGGCGACTCATCTCTTCCGAAAATAGATTACGACTATGTCCTCGCCTCCGTTCACGAGATGCATCACAGAGGCAAAAGCTATCCTGTGGATTATTCCGCAGACGTTCAGCTGGAGCTGGCGGACGAGCTGTTTGACGGAAGCATGGTTAAGTATTCCCGTGCGTATTATGAGAGCCTTATGAATCACGTTGCCAGATGCAAACCTGACATTATCGGGCACTTCGACCTTGTTACAAAGTATTCACTTGTGCCTGAGGATAATAGGGAATATCAAATGATCGCTACCGAGGCGGCGATAGAGTGCCTGAAGCACTGCTCTACCTTTGAGCTGAACACAGGTGCTATTGCCCGCGGACTTCGCAAGACACCCTATCCCGCGGATTTCATTCTCCGTGAGATAAAGAGTCACGGCGGCAGGGTTATAATTACCTCCGACTGCCACTACCCCGAGAGGCTTACCTGCTGGTTTGACGAAGCGGAAGAATATCTTTCATCTATCGGATTTGTTAAGAATCCGTCAGCGGACTTAAACAATAGAGTTCGCGGAATTGAAATTTGGGAATAAGGGCACGCTTGCCCACAATAATAAAGAATAACGGAGACTGACATGGCTAAGCTTTACTTCAAATACGGAGCAATGGGCTCATCCAAAACTGCACAGGTGCTCATCACTAAGTTCAACTATGAGGAGCGCGGGATGACTGTGTGGCTAATCAAGCCCTCGGCTGACACCCGCGACGGTGCGGATATTATTAAGTCCCGCATAGGTCTGTCGGAAAGAGCGCATATTATCTCTCCCGAAACAAACATAATCGATGAGTTTAATCGCTACGGTCATACGGACGTTATCATCGCGGACGAGGCTAACTTCATGACTCCCGCTCAGATAGACCAGCTTCGTGAGATAGTGGACGAATTGAACATTCCCGTACTTTGCTTCGGACTTCGTACAGACTTCCTCACACACACCTTCCCCGGAAGCCAGAGACTTCTTGAGCTTGCAGATTCCATTACGGAGATCAAGACAATCTGCTCCTGCGGCTCAAAGGCTGTGGTAAACGCGCGAATCTCACCTGACGGCAAGGTCATCACAGAGGGCTCCCAGGTCATGCTTGGCGGTAACGAAAGCTACGTTGCCATGTGCCACAGATGCTGGAAGCGAGCAATCAAGGAAAACAGCACGGTTACACTGAAAAAATGAGGAACGATATGTATACATATTCCGAATACCACGGCTACAGAAGAGCAGATTTCAAGTTTGACGGCAAGGATGCGGTGATAGTATTCCCTCACACTCCCGATGCGCAGGGAAGATGGATGCTGAAGATGGAGTATTTTGACGCTTTTCCCGGGCTTGAGCTTGAACTTGTACGTCGCGGATGGCATCTTTGCTATCTTGAAAACGACAACCGCTGGGGAACAGATTCCGACGCTGACCGAAAGGCAAGATTTGCCGGTTTTATGGCGGATGAGTTCGGACTTGAGAGGAAGTTTACCGCTGTGGGTATGAGTTGCGGCGGACTTTGTTCAGTTTATTTTGCAGCAAGACACCCTGAGTACGTGTCCGTAATGTTCCTTGATGCACCTGTTATGAATTTCCTCAGCTGTCCCATGGGATTTGGCATTGGTGACAGATACGGCGCAGATGAGGTATGGCAGGAATTTACCTCCGCACATCCTGTGACGCTGTCAGAGCTTCTCACATACCGCAACCACCCCCTTGACAGCATACCGAAGATTATGGAAGCAAAGATACCTCTTGCGTTATATTACGGGGATCACGACACCATCGTTCCTTATGAGGAAAACGGAATCCTCTTGGAGAACGAGTACAGAAAGAGGGACATTCCGTTCATGTGCGTATGCCGAGCGGGAGAGGGACACCATCCACACGGACCTGCTGACCCGACAGAACTTGCGAATTTCATTGATAAATGTTCTAAAACTTAACATAAACGGAGGAAAACATGGATATCAGAGACATTCTTTCAAAGGTAGACCACACACTTCTTGCAGTTGATGCAACATGGGATCAGATTCAGGCAATCTGCGACGACGGCATCAAATACGGCACGGCGTCCGTTTGTATTCCCGCTTCTTACGTTAAGGATGCGGTAGAATACGTTGAGGGCAAGCTGGCTATTTGCACAGTAATCGGATTCCCCAATGGCTACAGCACAACAGCGGCAAAGTGCTTTGAGGCAGGACTTGCTGTTGCAGAGGGCGCTGAGGAAGTTGACATGGTAATCAACGTAGGCTGGCTGAAGGATGGGAAGTATGATCTTCTCTTAAACGAGATCAAGGCTATCCGCGAGTCTATGGACGAGGTAAAGCCCGGCAAGATACTGAAGGTCATCATTGAGACATGCCTGCTTACAGATGAAGAGAAGATCAAGATGTGCGAGATCGTGTCAAAGTCCGGTGCGGATTTCATCAAGACATCCACAGGCTTCTCTACAGGCGGCGCAACATTTGACGACATCAAGCTGTTTGCAGATCACGTGGCACCCCACGTTAAGATCAAGGCGGCGGGCGGTATTTCTTCTATCGCTGATGCGGAAAAGTTCATTGAGCTTGGCGCATCCCGTCTCGGCACAAGCCGCATTGTTAAGATCGTAAAAGCAGACCCCGATATGGGCAGCTATTAATTGGTAAAGGAGATTTAATATGGCTACACCTCATAATTCCGCTAAACTCGGAGATTTCGGTAAGACAGTTCTTATGCCCGGTGATCCCCTTCGCGCAAAATTTGTTGCAGAGACTTTCCTCACAAACGCTCGCCTTGTAAATAACGTTCGCGGTATTAACGGTTACACCGGCGAATACAAGGGCAAGACCGTTTCCGTAATGGCAAGCGGTATGGGTATGCCCTCAATGGGTATCTACTCATACGAGCTCTTCTCCATGTACGACGTAGACAACATCATCCGTATCGGCTCCGCTGGATCTATCAACATGAACATCCACGTTCGTGACCTGGTATTCGGTATGGGCGCGTGCACAAACAGCAACTACGCATCCCAGTATAAGCTTCCCGGATCATTCGCTCCCATTGCGTCTTATAAGCTTCTTTCAACGGCTGTGGATATTGCTAAGGAACTGAATCTGAACTACCACGTGGGCAATTTGCTCTCATCTGACACATTCTACAACGATGATGCTGACGCAACGGAAAAGTGGGCAAATTTGGACGTTATGGCAATCGAGATGGAAGCTGCGGCGCTGTACATGAACGCTGCAAAGCTCCGTAAGAACGCTCTTGCGATCTGCACAATTTCCGACCACATCCTCACAGGCGAGGCAACCACCGCAGAGGAGAGACAGAATACCTTCACCTCAATGATGGAAACCGCCCTTGAGGTTGCGTACAGGGTGTAAGTTATAAGCAAATATAAACGCCTCCATTGGACTGAACCTTTGGAGGCTTTTTGTTATCTTATCTTCTTTGCGAGCTTCTTGTTTGAATATTCACCTGTGCCTGTGAGTTCTCTGATGACATTTATGAAATCGGGCAGATTGATCGCCTCGTCTTCGCTTTCAAGCTCCAACTCAAGAACTGCACATCCTGCAAGGGCATCTCCACCTATCTCGTATGGGTAAGCGTCGATTTCAATCACCTTGCCGCTAAAAGGGAACGCATATCTGGTCTTTGTAAGCTCGCCTTTTGCCTCGGCGTAGAGAGCTTTATACTCTTCATAGGAGATCTCCCGCTCATCTTCAATGCGGCTCATTTTGGTGATGTGCTCCTTGCGGGTGAAGATGTATCTTGTTTCACCATCCTCAACCACCTTGCGTATTCTGCGCTCTGCTCCTGTGTTTGCTTCATCGGTCAGGTAAGTTTGCACGATGTCAAGCACTCGGCATCCTTCACATTTGCGAATCAGCTCTGTATCGGGAAGCTTTATAAGAAATTTTCTTTCGGTCTCAATGCTCATTTGCTCTGTTCTCCCGTGATTAATCTCGGTAAATATCCTCTTTTCTATAATTCTATATTCTCCCGCACCGTATGTCAAGTGGAAAACTTCATTTTGACTGTCACATGCTGTCGAGAGCTGAATACAATACTCATAGAAGGGAGGTGAAAAACAATGTACAACGGATGTTCTTCCTGCGGTTGCGGCAGAAGCGGCGGATCCTCATGGCTCATTTGGGTCATCGTGATCCTCTTCGTTCTCGGCCTGTTTGACAATAACGGTTGCGGCTGCGGTATCGGTCTCACAAGCGGATGCGATAACGACAACTGCTACAGCAGAAACAACGGCTGCGGTTGCGGCTGTAATTAAGTAATAAAATACCCGAGGGCTCTCACCTTCGGGTATTCTTTATTATTTGGATGTATCAGCAAATACGCCGGCCATTGCCTCAGCCTGATACTGCTGGGTGTACAGACTGTGGTAATATCCGCGAAGCCTCATAAGCTCACGGTGGGTGCCGCGCTCAATTATCTTACCGTCGCGGACAACAAGAATGATGTCTGCGTTTCGGATAGTTGAAAGTCGATGTGCGATAACAAATGACGTACGGCCCTTAATTACGTCCACTATAGCGGACTGAATTATCTGCTCGGTGAAGGTGTCAATGGAAGAGGTCGCCTCGTCGAGCACAAGGATCTTCGGGTCACAGAGAATCGCGCGTGCAAAGGAGATAAGCTGCTTTTCACCTGTTGAGAGAAGGTCACCGCCCTCACCAACCTCGGTGTCGAGTCCTTTTTCGCTTCGCTCGATAATACCCTCGGCAGAGACGATCTTGAGCGCATCCATTATCTCTTCATCTGTGGCATCGGGAGAACCGTATTTCAGATTCTCGCGGATCGTGCCGGAGAAGAGATGAGGCGTTTGCAGCACGTATCCGATATTCGAGTGGAGCCAGAGCTGTGAACGTTCTCTTGCATCCCGTCCGTCGATGAGCAGTCTGCCTGATGTGGGCTCGAAGAATCGGCATACAAGGTTTACAAGTGTGGATTTGCCTGCACCTGTCTCGCCCACTATGGCAACATTTGTTCCGTGGGGAATCTTCAAGTCAAAGTTGTTCAGGATGTACTCGTCCCCGTCGGGGTACTTGAATGAGACGTTCTCGAATTCGATATCTCCGCGGAGCTCTTCCCAGTTTTCACGCTTCGGCTCGAACATGTCTCCATACCTTTCGATAACCTTGGGAGAGTCGGAAACGTCAGACTCTGTCTCAAGCAGTCCCGTGAATCGCTCAATGTTTACCTGAATGTTGATAAGCTGTGAAAGGGAGTTGATGACCCAGCGGATAGGCTGCATTATACCGATGGAGTAGGACATAAACAGAGACAGTGTACCTACTATCATAACTTGCTCTCTTGTAAGGTCTCCGCCTACTTTAAGAACAAGTGCCAGGGCAATGTAAGATGCCACGTTGAGCGTTGTCCAGAGGAGGCCGCGGTAACGTGACTCCATAACAGAGTGCTTCTTCATTTCCTCTGTCTTCTCTTTGAACTCGTCGTACATTTTGTCTTCCGCAACGAGAGTCTTAATGGTCTTGGCACCTGTAATACCCTCGTTGAAGTTGCCTGTTATCTGGGAGTTCATTTCACGGATCTTGCGGTTTGTGGCGATGAGCTTCTTCTGCATAAATGCAACGATGACTGACACCACAGGGATGACCGCAAGGACGATAAGCGAAAGCTTTACGTTGGTTCTAAACATCACAAACAGCGCACCGATAAGATACGTGCCGTTCCAGATGCAGTCAAGAAGATACCATGACACAAGAGAACCGATTCTGTTTGTGTCGCTGGAAACGCGGGAGTGTATGTAACCCACGCTGTTGCGGTTGAAGTAGGAGAAAGAGAGAGTCTGCAGATGATTGAATGACTTCTGCTTCAGATCTCGTCCGATGTTCATCTCCATTTTCGTTCCAAGATATGTGCTGAAGATGTCCATGACTATCTTCACGATAAGCAGAGCAAAATACGTTGCTCCGAACACCCATATTCCGTCGAGATGTCCATCGGCTATGTAGTTGTTGATGGCATATTCCTGATATTTCGGGAAGATTATCTCAATTGCTGAGCCGCCAAGTGCCAACAAGATCATGAAGATCATAGGCAAACGGTATGGCTTGAGGAACGGGAGTAACTTGGGAATGCCAAAGAACTTGAGATGAGTTGTTTTTTCTGTATTCTTTTTCATTACTCGCCCACCTCCTCTTCGTCAACGCCCGAGGACTGGATATCGTTGATACGCTTGTATATTCCACCCTCGCGGATAAGGTCATCATGTGTGCCCCGTTCAACGATCTTGCCGCCTGACATAACGATGATGTTGTCAGCAGACATGAGGGTCTGGATTCGGTGAGAGATTATGATTACCGTGGAATCTGCAGTCTTTTCGCGTAGCGCGCTCCTGATCTTTGCGTCCGTTTCGCTGTCAACTGCGGAAAGACTGTCGTCGAATATCATAACAGGTGTCTTTTGTGCCAGCAGTCTTGCGATTGCAGTACGCTGCTTCTGACCGCCGGAGAGGGTAACGCCTCGCTCACCTACCATTGTGTCATATCCCGCGGTAAAGCCTTCTATTGTTTCGTCAAGACATGCGGCACGGGCGGCTTCCTTTATTTCTTCAGCCATGGCAGCGGGATCGCGGAATGTAATGCCGATGTTCTCGCCAAGTGTACGGCTGAAAAGGAAGGGCTCCTGCAGCACGATGCCGATATTTTTACGCAATGACTCGCGTTTAATGTTTCTGACGTCCGTGCCCGATACGGTGATGCTTCCGCAGCCTTCGGGAAGGTCATAAAGCTTGCAGAGCAGGGAGACGAGAGTGGATTTTCCGCTTCCCGTCATGCCGAGTATGCCGAGCGTTGTACCCTTGGGGATGGTCAGAGAAACGTCGTCAAGGATCTTCGCACTTCCGTCGTAGGAAAAGGTTACGTTCTCGAAAACGATATCTCCGTCCGCTGTGCAGTCAACGGCATCGGGAGCGTCACATTCTGCTTCGGCGCTCATGATGTCGTTTATTCTGCCGATCGATACTCCCGCCTTACTCATTTCGGAGATAACACGTCCGAGAGAGCGCACAGGCCATGTAAGCATAGCGTTGTATGAAACGATGGCGATAAAGTCGCCGACAGACAGCTCTCCACGGACGCAAAGTACAGTACCGCCGATGAGAATAGCCATGACCTGAACGCCGGAGATAAGGTCGCCCGTTCCCCAGAAGAGGGAGAGCACCATGCCCAGCTTTATCCAGGCGTTTGTGTAAACATCGTTTTGCTTTTGGTATTTGTCAACCTCGTATTTTTCGCGGCCGAACGCACGTACAACGCGTACACCGGTGAGGTTCTCCTGACAGATAGCGGAGAGCTTACCCTCGTTGTTGTCACATTCTTCCCATTTATCACCGATCTTGCCGTGGAAGACCGCGGAGTAACCGATGATGATCGGTATGGAAAGAAGAGCGATCGTTGCAAGAGGCACGCTGATCGTGTACATGAAGAACAGCGACATTACGATGAGCATCACCGTGCTGATTATGGAGGTCAGCTGCTCCGAGAGGAATGACTTTACCATTTCCACATCAGACGTGCAGCGCTGGATGATGTCTCCCGTCTGATTTTTCATGTACCATGAGAAGGGCAGACGCTCGATGTGAGAGAAAAGCTTGTTTCTCATATTCTCAACGAGAGTTTCCGAGCCCTTGCGGTTGAATACTGTCTCGCAGTACTTGAAAACACCCATAAGAACTGCAAACAAGAGAATAAGCGCGGCAAAGATCCAAAGGTTGTCCTTGAGATATTCCATACCGCCAACCCTGTCGATAAGTGACATTAGCGGTGCAGGGAGATGGGTTGCTTCGTCTCCGATAACTGAGTCCACGGTGAAGCTGATTATCTTCGGCATTATAAGCTCGCACAGGGAAGAGAGAAGAGACGCAATTATGCAAATTACAAATAAGTGAGTGCACCCTCGGAGGAAAACCCCGATGAGTGCAAGATTAGATTTTTTGTTCTTGTTCATTTACCTGCTTGTTTTGTTGCCTGCCTTGAGTGGTTGGCAGGTGTGGGCCTATTCTTAGGTCGAGAGGATGCGCAGATCTCACAGGCTGATTGCGCACAGACCAAGTCCATTATATCATATGAAGTTAAAATTACAAGCACAGGAGATAAAGTGTAACATAAATGTAATAATTTGGAAGAGAGATGAAGGAAATATTGCAAGTGAAGCGTATATATGATATAATGATGTTAGAGTAATGCGACTGGGGGGAGAAAAGATGAAAAAATCAAGTAGAATGATACTCAATGCCGTGACAGTGGTTATTTTGAATCTTGTGTTTTGGCTATCTAACTATTATCCAAGACATTTGATTGAGCGTCTTTCTGTACTTGGAATTATGAATTTCTTGTACTTCATAATATATTTTTCTGTTTTGATCGTTATCTTTGGAAAGAAACAGTCAATATTTGATAAAAATATTTTCAATAAAGCATTGCCTTGGCACAAGAGATTCTCAGTAGCTAAGCTTATGATTTTGATGCTGTGCCAGCTTACATTCGATGTAATCGGATATATGTCTGAGAGGGTGTTTGATGGTAGGGTGCATGCGATAATTCAGGCAATTCTTGTTGCTGCATGGTGGATTGCTGTGTATATGATCATCACCTGGAAGAAAAAGCAAGTTAAAAAAGGATTTGCGGTAGTGTGCAGTGCTGTAGTATTGCTTGCGATTATAGGCGCGGTGATGACGTGTGTGGTTAGCAATAATTCGCTATATATGCACAGCAAATTTGAGGCTGACAGCGAATATCTCCTCCAATATGTTCGAAACACCAATTGGATAAGCGGAATAATACTCTTTGCTCTCGACTGCATTATAGGTGGTGTTTTAGTCGGATACTGTACTTATAATAAAACAGAAGACGATAAGGAGGAAAAGTGGGGGCAAATCAGCCTGATACTGATAAGAATTGTGATTATTGTTGTGGTGGGATGGTTGCTTGTCGCTCTGAAAATTTGGATTTATCCTGCGGGAAACATAAGTAATACACACGTTAGTAGTCGAGACATTGAAGCAAAATACAATGTGGATGAGTTTTTTGAGAGATATAAACTCAAAGATGTGTATCGAGTGGATGAACACGGAGCGCCTATTATTGTTTACAGCAAACACACACGATATATAGACTATTACACAACAAAAATGCTAACGATACATACAACCGAAAGCGACCCCGCGTATAGTTATGATATGTCAAAAAAACGTGAAGAGAATAATGCCCCTAATGTGATTTACATCCCATATCGTTTTTCTGATTACAATATCTCCGGAGAGACAGTTGAACTATACGCCAATTCTGTCATTTGCTATATAGAAAACGGTGTCCCATATACAGTAATGCTGAGTGAGCTTGACGAGTTCGGAGAACATGATTTGGTTGTAAAGGCTTGCAAAAAGTTTTTGTCAGAGGGCAACATCGCGCTCTTTGAATACTGCTGTGACTATTTGCTGAAGTATGACAGGAGATTTATGGAGCCATACATTGAACGAATAGCAGCTGGCGATTTTACTGAGGCTGAACTTGGCGTGCTTGAGACAACAAAAATCCGCCGTGACTTTGTTATTGATATAGCAAGAAACCGACTTGATGATTCGAAAAAATAATGCACATCAAACTGCTCGCTTCTGTAGGCGATTTGGGTTGAACGATTGCAAAGGCATGAACAATATTGAAAGGAACTGTAATGAAACACAGCAAAATAATAATTGTATCTATCATATGTGTGGTTATTTCGATTTTGACTTTGTTTTTTGTGAACAACAGGGATTTTATTGTTTTTGTGATTGATAATATCGACAGATACAATGTGTGTGATTTTAAGGACGGAGTACTTGAATATAACGGCGAAAAGTATTATCATATGGCCGACGGTATACTGCGTTTGACATCAGAACATGGGGCGGACAAATACGAAGGTTATACTGTTGTGAACTGGCATATTAACCTGCCGTTTTCTGCAACAATTATTTACTATTCATATACGCAGGATTCTCCGGAATATATGATTGCTACCGTTTCGTCTCGAGTGTGGGTTAAAGAAGGTCTTGACTATTTGATGGAAGCATATGTAATTGAAGATGTGAATTATGAGTTTGAGTTTTCCGATGAGGATCTGTCTGAGGAAATCAAGTACGATAGCTCAATATACCAAAAAGTAGGAGAGCTTGTTTGTCATCTGAAAAGACACCCTGAATTAAAGGCAAAAATTCACAT
>SVSK01000044.1 GCA_015064345.1 Oscillospiraceae bacterium
TGGGCTTGTCTGTAGTTGCTTCATAGTGAATTGACAGCGCGCCGGTATTGGTAAGAGTATATGTAACCTTAACAGTCAGAGTCCCGGGGAAATTCTCTTCTCCGTCGGGGCTGACATATGTGAGAACGAGCTTGGGCTCTTCCCCGTCGATCTCTTCTACATTCCAGATCTTTGCGTTAAAGCCGTACTTTCCGCCGTGGAGTGTATTCTTACCGTTGTCGTTCTGCGCCAGCTGATATTCCACTCCGTCGAGAGTGAACTTACCGCCGCCGATTCTGTTGCCAACTCTGCCGATAAGTGCGCCCTGATATCCGTTTGCAGTAAGATAGCTGTCAATATCATCGTATCCGCAAAGGACGTCAGCAACAGCACCGTTCTTATCCTTAACCCAGATGTTCTTGATGATTCCGCCGTAGTTGAGAATAGAAGCGGATGTGATAGAATCGTTTGCGAGAGTGTATGAGTATACCTTACATCCGCAGGGCATATATCCGAATAATTCTTTCTTTATCATACCGTTCTCCGTTAGTCTTCAAATCCGTTGGGATTGTTCTTCTGCCATCTCCAGGAGTCCTCGCACATTTCGCGAATGCCGTTTTCAGCCTTCCAGCCTAGCTCAGCCAGTGCGAGATCTGCGCTTGCATAGCATGTTGCGATATCACCCGGACGTCTGGGCTGGATCTGATAAGGAACCTTTACACCTGTTGCGGCTTCGAAGTTCTTTACGATATCGAGAACGCTGTAGCCGTTGCCTGTACCGAGGTTATACAGCTTAAGTCCGCAGTTTTCAGCGATCTTTGCTACTGCCTTAACGTGGCCTACAGCAAGGTCAACAACATGGATATAGTCGCGTACGCCTGTACCGTCATGTGTATCGTAGTCATTACCGAACACACCGAGGTAAGGTCTCTTGCCAACTGCAACCTGTGTTACGTAAGGCATGAGGTTATTAGGTGTTCCGTTGGGGTTTTCACCGATCTTGCCGCTCTTGTGTGCTCCGATGGGGTTGAAGTAACGGAGAAGAACGATGTTCCACTCGTTGTCAGCCTTCTGAATGTCTGTTAGGATCTGCTCAAGCATGGATTTTGTCCAGCCGTAGGGGTTTGTGCAGGTTCCCTTGGGGCATTCTTCGGTAATCGGAACAAATGCGGGATTGCCGTATACTGTTGCGGAAGAAGAGAAGATAATATTCTTGCATCCGTACTTCTTCATTACGTCAACAAGCACGAGTGTGCCTGTGATATTGTTATTATAGTATTCCCAAGGCTTTGCAACGGATTCGCCAACTGCCTTAAGTCCAGCAAAGTGGATAACGGAATCGATCTTTTCGTTCTTGAAGATATTCTCCATTGCTTCTCTGTCAAGAATGTCTGCAAGGTAAAACTTTACAGGCTTGCCTGTGATCTCTTCTACTCTCTCAAGAGACTTTTTGCTGGAGTTGCAGAGATTGTCGCAAACAACAACTTCATATCCTGCGTTCTGCAGTTCTACAACGGTGTGAGAACCGATATAACCTGCGCCGCCTGTTACAAGAATAGCCATTTATCTTACCTCCAAAATTATTTCCAGAGACCGTTCGGGTATTCGCCGGATTCGATGAGAGACTTAAGCTTTGCGATAACATCAGGCTTGTCTTCGGAATATGTAACGCCAAACCACTTTGCGCTTGTCTTGAGAATCTTGCAGTCGCACTTGCCTGCGTTGATCATCTTACCAACAGTATTGGGAAGGAGACATTCGCTCTTGAGGGGTTCACGGTCAGGATCGTTGATGAATTTGTCAAAGTCTTCTGCAAGGCCTGCAAATACGTTGGGGTTGAAGCACCAGAAGTTCATGGAAACAACAGTATCGTTGGGGAGATGAACTGTTTCACCGTTGTCGTCTGTGTAGTAAGCGCCGCCTTCTTCCTTGAAGAGCTTTGTTCTTTCGTTGATCTTTACGAGCATGTCGTTTTCATCACCGTAGCACTCGCCTCTTGCAACGCTTCCGTTATCGGTAAGTGTATTTCCGAGTCTGTAACCTACCATGCAGAAGTGGTTAGATGTTACATCGTTGCTTCTGATGAATTCTGCAGCTCTCATGTATGCGTCTCTGCCGTAGAAGTCATCTGCATTGATTACACAGAAGCCGTCGTCGAGAATCTCTCTACCGCAAAGAAGCGCGTGAGTTGTACCCCAGGGCTTAACTCTGTCAGCTGGAATCTTATCAGCGGGTACAGCATAGTCCATATCCTGGAATACGTATTCAACCTTAACCTTACCCTCGATACGCTTGCCTACTGTATCTCTGAAAACTTCGTAGTTTTCTCTCTTGATAAGGAATACTACTCTGTCAAATCCAGCCTTAATAGCGTCGTAAATTGAGAAGTCGATAATAAATTCACCGTTCTCGGTAAAAGAGTCGATCTGCTTGAGTCCGCCGTAGCGTGAGCCCATACCGCCTGCAAGAATAAATAATGTCATAAGTGCCTCCTTGGGGTTCTTTATATAGTAAATTTTTGAATCACAAATTATGCCGTATATATTCTATAACAAACTCCGATCAATTTCAAGTGTTTGAGTGAATTTTGTCAAATAATATTGTTTGGAATTATCCCGATTCTGCCCTTTTATGCGACAAAAAATTACGGGGAACTTGAAATATCAAATCCCCCATAAATATTACCGTACGATGTGTCAGCATCCGCACTTTTTATCACTCTCACAGTTTGTGTGAGGAGTTGTGCATCCTGAAGCAAACTCGGAAACCGGGAATGTCATCTTCTTGAACAGGCTACACGGATCGTCTGCCATTTGAAGAACGCACTCTTTCTCCGGCACAGAGTATTCAACAGCGTTAACAAGATACTGTGCGGGACGCTCTATTCTTACTACCGAGAAAAAGCCGAGAGATACGGTAAGTATATTTGCATCCCTATCGTCCACCAAGTCATGAGAGAGGTGTCTGCAAACACAGTCGGGTATCTCATCAACCGTACAGCAGCACGAGCATTTGCACACTTTGTGAGGCTCTGTGATCTTTGTGTTGAGGATGATAGGATCAACTATCTCAAGCACCGCTGACGGGAGTGATGACACCTTGTTCACGTTTGCGGTTCCACATGAGCAGAATCCTCCGCCCGAGATCTCACTCTTGAATACGCTGACGTTCCCTTCTCCGCCAAAGAGAATCACTTTCTTTTCGACAACTCCGATTCCTTCAAATTCCTGCATATTACCCGGTCCGATACATGCTTCAAAAGTAATTTTTGTATATATCTTGATGAACAGCTGATAAAATCCCCTATTGAACGGTACGCTGTCGACATCAATACATGCCCATACCACCTTAGCACATTTTGCTCTTACAGCGCCTGTTCTGTCAATGATTTCCTGACCCCTGCAGGTAAGATATACACGCACGTCCTCAAAACAATCTTTGTCTCGGCATGAATCAAGCACTCGGTGTGTATCTATACAGACCATATCCCGATCTCTTGATGTGCCGCACGAATTTCTGCATTCAGCCATTTTATATTCCATGCCTTTCGTATTTATTGACTGACTCCGAAAAGATGCCATCCCAAATCGGGTACAGCGGTTCTCTTCTCTATCATCTTATGCAGAGAAATAAAAAAGGCAACAAAAAAGACCGTCACCTTTTGATGCAACGGTCTTATTGCTTTTATCGAATCAGAATCAACCAACGTACTTTGCTACAGTAGCGGATGCTTCAGCTGCAGCGATGGAAGATGTAATAACGATATTAACATTGTACTTTGCGTTGAGGCCATCAAGTTCGTCAAGGAACATATCGAAGCCTTCAACATCATTCTTGCAGATCTTGAGAGCAGAGTCAACGAAGATGTCTGTAACGTCGTGGTTGCTTGCAAGGATACCTGCAACGAAACCGTAGAGAGAACGGGCAGAATCTACATTGTATGCTTCTGTGTCGATAAGTCTGCACTTGTAGTTGATATCATACTTGAGCTTGTCGCCCTTTTCTATGCAAACAACGGAACCCTTGGATGTGCTGAGTGCGTTGTTAACCATTTCGATGAGAGTTTTTGTTTTGCCGGAGCCTTTCTTACCAATGATAAGCTTGATCATAAAATTTTCCTCCATTCAGGTATTTTTTATTTGATTCTCGCTTCGAGAGCTTTTTTCTGTTCTTCATAGCCGGGTTTGCCGAGGAGAGCGTACATGTTCTTCTTGTATGCCTCAACACCGGGCTGGTCAAAGGGATTTACGCCGAGCATGTATCCGGAGATCGCACATGCCAATTCAAAGAAGTAAACGAGATAACCGAAAGAATATTCGCTTCTGTCTTCAACTTCGAGAACAACATTGGGAACACCGCCGTCGTTATGTGCAAACAGCGTGCCAGTCATAGCCATTCTGTTTACATCATGGAGTTCCTTGCCGGAAAGGAAGTTTAGACCGTCGATATTGTTCGGGTCATCGGGGATTACTACTGTATCTGAAGACTTCTTGAAGTCGATAACAGTCTCGAACATAGTGCGCAGGCCTTCCTGTACATACTGTCCAAGGGAGTGAAGGTCTGTGGAGAAGATAACGGATGCAGGATAGAGACCCTTGTTATCCTTACCTTCGCTTTCACCGTAAAGCTGCTTCCACCATTCGGAGAGCATCTGTGCTGCGGGTTCGTATGCTACAAGAATTTCGATGGACTTGCCCTTGTTGTACATTATGTTACGGATAGCAGCATAACGAATACATTCGTTTGTCGCTGCAGAGGGTTCGGAATACTTAACTCTTGCATCAGCAGCGCCCTTCATCATTGCGTCGATATCACATCCTGCAACTGCGATGGGGAGAAGGCCAACTGCTGTAAGCACGGAATAACGTCCGCCGATGTCATCCGGAACTACGAATGTTTCGTATCCCTTATCGGTGGAGAATTCCTTAAGCTTGCCGCGTGCACGGTCGGTGGTTACGAAGATTCTCTCTCTTGCGCCTTCCTCACCGTACTTCTTTTCAAGAAGCTCGCGGAAGATTCTGAATGTAACTGCCGGCTCTGTTGTTGTGCCGGACTTTGAGATAACATTTATACAAACATCCTTGCCCTCACAAAGCTTCAGAATATCATTCAGAGCCGAAGAGCTGATGGAATTACCTGCGAAGTACACATCAGGCGTGTCTTTCTTAAGATTGTTGTACAAAGGGGATTTTACAAATTCGATAGCAGCTCTTGCGCCGAGATACGAACCGCCAATACCTATTACAACGAATACATCGCACATCTTCTTGATCTTTTCGGATGCCGCCTTGATTCGCGCGAATTCGTCCTTGTCATAATCAACGGGAAGATCGACCCAGCCGAGGAAGTCATTTCCTGCACCGCTTTTGTTCTTTACAACAGAGTAAGCAGATTCCGCTATATGAGCGATTTTCTCAACCTCTGTAGAAGACACAAAGCCGCTGAGATATTTTTCGTTAAGTTTAATGGCCATTGATTTAATAGTCCTCCATGGGTATGCGCCTGTCGACACTGTCGAACCGGGGATACTAATTATTTGGTGATGATCAATTAATATATTTCATCACCTATATCATACAACATTTTTTGTTATTTTTCAATAGTTATTTTAATATTTTTGCTTATTTAAGGCAATATATGCCCAGCATTTTTAAGAGAAGACCTAAATAGCCTATCCTATCCACGTTTTCCATCGCAAAAATATCCGCTTCTCCCACGGTTTCACCGTCACATATGTACCTGACCGTACCTACTTTGTCGCCGGCAGCTATAGGAGATTTGACCTCATCCTCAACAAGAAATTCCACCTGAACGCTTCCCTTCTTTCCCTTTGGCAGAAGCAAAGTGAACGGCGGATATGATAAAGTACAGCTGTTTTTCACTCCGCCCAGTACTTTTACCTCGCCGCACTCTCCACCCGGATCACTGTAGAGAGAATAATTGGCAAATCCGTAGTCAAGAAGCTGCTTTGCACATTCGTTTCGTATATCTCTTGTTTCCGCACCCATAACAACTGCTATAAGATGCAGTCCGTCTCGCATTGCAGTTGCGCTCATGCAAAAGCCTGCCTTGGATGTTGAGCCTGTCTTCAGTCCCGTTGCGCCATTATAAAAGCGGATAAGGCGGTTTGTATTGGTAAGTCCGAATTCACCGCCGCGGATTGTATCCATCCATATGGTGCTGTACTTGGTTATGATCTCATGCTGCAGTAGCTCTCTTGACATAAGTGCGATATCGTATGCGCTGGTGAGATGCTTTGTTGTATCGTCGTCAAGACCTGTTACGTTTTCAAAATGCGTGTTCACCATGCCAAGCTCTGCAGCGCGTTCGTTCATTCTTGCAACAAACGCCTCTTCGCTTCCCGCCACCTTTTCTGCAAGTGCAACCGCCGCATCATTGGCAGAAGCGATAATAACGCATTTGAGCATCTCCTCCGCGCTCATTGTCTCACCCGGTTCAAGATACACCTGTGAGCCACCCATTGATGCCGCGTATTCACTGACGGATATCATCTCGTCGAGAGCAATATTCCCCGCTTCAACCTCTTCCATAAAGAGAAGTAGCGTCATTATCTTTGTTACGGATGCAGGCGGCAATGCAAGGTCGGCATTCTTCGCATACAGCACAGTCCCCGTTGCAAGGTCAATCAATACCGCTGACTTTGCGTTTACATCAAACGGAGCTTTGTCAGCCACCTCGGCCGACACCGGAATTGATAAAGCTATAAGCAAAACGGCAAGCATCAAGGCTATCTTCTTTAGCATATTTTCTCTCCAATCAATTACTCATTTGCTATATCTTACTGACTGATACGAAGAAATATGCTGAAGACAAAAAATAAAAAAGGATATGCAATTTGCATACCCGTTTTAATTATGATGCGAGATATCTCTCAAGCCAAACGATACCAACCTCAAACGCATCGGAAAGACCTGTCTTCATGCCTTCCTTAACAACTCTTTCGCTCATGGGAAGCGTTGTGTCGGTTTTGAGAAGCTGGATGTACACCTGATCAGGTACGTTCTGACCGTTGTACTCCTTCTCTGTCATGATTATCATCTGAAGTATATATTTATCAGTGAGGTTACCGTAGCAAATGATGTTGTCTTCTCGAACGATAGGACGGTTTCTGTACAGAACGAAGTCACCGTCAACAGTAGATTCCACATCTTTTTTATTAATGATCCAGTCTGCCATATAATATACCCTTTCATCTGTATTTGTTTCACTCGGTATATTATACTATATTTTCATCTCTGTGTCAAGTCGGTTATTTTACAATTTGAGAATTAAGCTGTCTCAGGGCATAGAGTAAGGCGTACATATCGGATGGCCGGTTCAGATAAGACACCCCTGCCCTGACGCTTCCGTAATCAAAGCTTCCAACAGTCTTGTGTGCTATAGGCGCACAATGATAGCCTGTTCTCACGCATATTCCCATTGATGAGAAGTACTCTCCGACCTGCGATGGGGTGTACCCGTCAACATTAAAGCTTACGACAGATCCGCCGCAGCTTCCGTATGTTTTCACTCTTTCAAGAGAAGCGACCTCCCTCTCGACAATGGATGTCAGCATCTTCTCGTAGGCGTGGATATTATCTTCTCCGATCTCACGGATATATCTGATACCCGCACGAAGTCCTGCGATTGCCGGTAGGGGTAATGTTCCCGCTTCAAGTCTTTCAGGCAGATCATCCGGCATATGCGCGTCTAAAGATGAAACTCCCGCTCCGCCTTCGATAACGGTTCTGTATTTTACTCCCTCTCCCGAAACCAGCAGCCCCACTCCCATCGGCCCGAAAAGTCCTTTGTGACCCGGGAGGCATAGGGATGTGATATGCATATCCTTCACGCTGATCTTGATATGTCCTGCGCTTTGGGATCCGTCAACGATAAAGTGAATTCCGCGTTTTTTCGCGTAACGTCCTATCTCACTTATCGGAAGCACGCGGGAGCATATATTTGACTGGTGCGTGGCTACGATGATCGTTGTGTTATTTCGTAGCTTTTTTGAGATGTCCGAGAGGATATCGTCAACCCTTCCCGAGGCATCGTAAATATCAAACGTGCATACCCCTGCCTTTGCAAGTGCGACGACGGGTCGGTACACTGCGTTGTGGGAATAGTTATCAATGAGGATGTGGCAACCCGCTCTTGCCAGCCCTTTGATCGCAAGATTCAATGCATTGGTAGCATTCAGTGTAAACACCACGTTTTCAGCAGATGCATCAAACAGTTCTGCCGCCGCTTCTCTCGTGTCGTAGACCAACTCTGCCGCGCTCCTTGATAGGGTATGTGAACCTCTGCCGGGATTTCCGCCTTTGTTTATCATACATTCCCGCACAGCTTCCGTCACGCTTCTCGGCTTCGGGAAGGTCGTTGCCGCATTGTCAAGATAGATCAGTCCGCTCATCCTCACACTCCCCTGCCGATAACGTCTCCGTACGGTATATTCTTTTTGTCCATGACAATCTTCATTCGCTCTACCTCACTGCACGGTAATCTTATTCCGAGAGAGCAACCGTGTCTCGTCACCGATGGGTCTATGGATACCACATCTGCATATATTCTTTCAAATACTGCTGCCCGCCTTGCCCTCTCTGCAGAAGTCTGGCTCTTCATTGCAATTATACATTCTGCCATTTCGTTTTCCTTTCGTTTTGTTCATCGAATTTATCAAAGGCAGTATATGCAAATAGGATAATAATTGACACGCAGTTTTTCGCTACAGATTGACACACAAGTGCTTTTGTAATATAATATTATATGTATAAATATATCTTGAGGTTTTTATGGACACAGGTAAAATAATAACGGTTAACATAGATGATATGAACGAAAAAGGAATCGGTGTGGCACGTGTAGACGGGGCTGTTGTTTTCATTCCCGGACTGGTCACAGGTGACACCGCCGACATTCGGATTCTTTCCCGAGAGAAGAACTACTTCACAGCAGAAGCTGTTGAAATCAATTCTCCCTCTTCTCTTCGAATCAAGCCTGCATGTGATGTCAAGGATTGCGGCGGATGCTCTCTCAGTCACGTCACATATGAAGAGGAAAACAGAATAAAGAAAAACTCTGTCAGAAATGCTTTTCGCAGAAGCGGACTGCCGTTTGACATGGTTGAAGATACTGTACATGCCGAAGATCGCACTGCATACCGCAACAAGATAACTGTACACTACTCAAAGTCAGCTCGTATGTTTGGCCTGTATGCCGAGGGAACAAACGATGTTATTTCCTTTTCTTCATGCGCCATTTGTTCTGACGTAATGAGCGATATAATCCGCTTTACAAACGAAAACATTGGCCTGCTTCCAAATGATTCGGTCGAATCTTTATGTGTCCGCACAAACTGCATCGGCAAAGTGACAGTATCGGTGTATGCGAGCAAGCTGCTGAACCTCGACTGCTACAAAGCTGCAGTTTGCGAGAGATTCGATTCGGTAGAAAACGTTGTGCTCATCGTTGACGGATGCGGCGGAAGCTTTATCGAGGACAGAATTGCAGGCGTTGACATGCGGTTTTCAAGCGAGGCGTTCAGACAAGTCAATCACGAAGCCTTTGAAATGCTGCTCAAAGTAGTACACTCCATAGCAAAAGAAGCACGCTTCTCAATCGCGGCTGACTTATACTGCGGCTCGGGAGTCATCGGACTTACGCTGGCCAAAGCATTTCCCGAGGCAAAGTTTTACGGAATCGAGATCAATCCCAACGCGGTTTCTGACGCAAAATACAATGCCATGTCAAATGAACTCGATAACATTGAGTTTTTCTGCGGTGACTCTGCCTCTTTCAAAAAGCGCATTGCCAAGGGTAAGCTTCCCGAGCTTATCGTAGTTGATCCGCCCCGTGCAGGGCTATCAAAAGAGATGCGAAACGGACTGGCGGAGCTTTCGCCGAAAGAGATCATTTATGTTTCCTGCAATCCGCAGACTCTCGCGAGGGATATCGCTTCTCTCCGCTCGTTCGGGTATGAAATTGGTAGAGTTGTGCCTGTGAATATGTTCCCGATGACCTCACATTGTGAATGCGTAGTGAAACTCACAAGAAAGGACTGATTATATGACCGCTAAGCTGTTTTTCAGTGCAATACTTAAGTTCCTTTTGGGTGTTGTTCTGGTTGGAGCATTGATATTTTTGCCGGCAGGTGGTTTTTCCTTTGTTGGTGGATGGCTACTCATGGGTGTCTTGTTTTTGCCAATGTTCGGCTTCGGAATCTATTTGATGTTTAAGAATCCCTCTCTTCTCCAAAGACGACTGGATGCCAAGGAAACTCAGCGCGAGCAGGATATAGTGATTAAGCTCAGTGGCCTGATGTTCATCGCAGGCTTTGTTATAGCAGGGCTTGACTACCGCTTCGGCTGGTTTCCCCTCCCCATGGCAGTTTCGGTTATCGCATCTGTTGCGTTTATCATCGTTTACCTCCTTTACGCCGAGGTTTTGCGTGAGAACGAATATCTTTCCCGCACTATCAAGGTAGAAAACGGCCAAAAGATAGTTGACACAGGACTCTACGGAATCGTGCGTCATCCAATGTACTCTGTTACCCTGCTTCTTTTTCTCTCCATCCCCCTTATTCTCGGCTCGCTCATCGCCTTTGCGGTTTTTCTTCTTTATCCACTGCTGATCGTGCGTAGGATCAAGTACGAAGAGATGCTTCTTGAGACCGAGCTTGAGGGATATGTTGAGTACAAAACGAAAGTCAAGTACAGACTAATCCCATTTATTTGGTAAAGCAACACGAATATTTAAGGAAAAATTTGATGAATAGATTACTTATTGTAGACGGCAGTAACCTGCTGTTTCAGATGTTTTACGGTATGCCGTCAAGGATAATCGGCAAAAACGGCAAGCCGATACAGGGCACGCTTGGATTTGTTGGCGCTCTCCTCCGCATCATTCGGATCACAAGGCCCACTCACGTTGCCGTAATGTTCGACGGTGAGTGCAAAAATGAGCGCAAGGAGCTTGATTCGGAGTACAAGGCAAACCGTCCCGACTTTTCGGAGATGGATGAGGACGAGATCCCCTTTACTCAGCTTCCGTACATATTCGACGCGCTGGACTGTCTTGGAATCAGATATTCGGAAACAACTGACTGCGAGACCGACGATGTTATCGCAGGATACGCACGTGCTCTGCCACAGGGGTGGGATATGGTCATCTCCTCCTTTGACAGCGACTTTTACCAGCTTATCACAGATCGTGTGTCAATTCTCCGATATCGAGGTGAAAACACCACAATTTGCACCCCCGATTACGTCAGACAAAAGCTTGGTATTGAGCCGAGTCAGTATGCGGATCACAAATCCCTTACGGGAGATTCATCCGACAACATAAAGGGTGCTGACAAAGTCGGACCGAAAACAGCGACCGCGCTTATACAAGAGTATGGAGATCTTGAATCCGTAATCGCAAATGCCGAAAACATTAAAAAGCCGTCAGTGCGTGCATCAATTCTCGCATCAGTTGACAGGCTCAGACTCAACTACAGGCTCATTAAGCTTGACGGATGTGCATGCCTGCCATTCACGGCTGATGAGATATGCTACACAGCGAAAAATGTAGGCACAACGGAAGTTCTGAGACGCATCGGACTTATTTGAGAGGT
This sequence comes from Oscillospiraceae bacterium, assembly GCA_015064345.1. GTDB lineage: Bacteria > Bacillota > Clostridia > Oscillospirales > CAG-272 > UMGS1696. The sequence goes on from SVSK01000044.1 coordinate 11,594, forward strand.
ATATTTATGGCTAAAAATATAAAAAAGGGCAACGGATGCCCTGTCTATAAGAAGTGCGGCGGGTGCCAGCTCCAGAATCTCACTTATGACATGCAGCTTAAGCACAAGCAGGTCAGATGCATAAAGCTTTTGGGACGTGCGGGACACGTTGATGAGATAATCGGCATGGAGAATCCGTATAACTACCGCTGCAAGGTACAGTCGGCTTTTGCAACTATCCGCGGAAATGTCACATCCGGTGTATTTCAGTCATCTACAAAGCGTGTTGTGCCTGTAGACAACTGCATGCTTGAGGACAAGGTTGCAAGTGAGATAGTACTGACTCTCCGAAAGCTACTGAAGTCATTTAAGATAAAGCCGTACGACATGGAGACCGGCGCGGGATTTATGCGCTACGTTCAGATTCGCCGCGGATTTTATACGGGCCAGGTTATGGTGGTGCTGGTAACCGCAAGTGAGCAGTTCCCCTCGGTAACATCGTTCGTAAACGCTCTCATCGGGCGTCATCCCGAGATCACTACCGTTGTACAGAACGTGTCGAAGAAATCGGTAAACCTTGTGCTTGGAGAAAAAAATATCACCCTTTACGGTGACGGATATATTGAGGACACCATTGACGGATGCAGATTCAGAATATCTCCAAAGTCATTCTATCAGGTTAACCCGCAGATGACCACTCTTCTCTACGCAAAGGCTATTGAGTTCATGGGACTTACAGGCAGCGAAACGGTAATTGATGCCTACTGCGGCACGGGAACCATCGGTATTCTTGCTTCACGTAATGCAGGACGTGTTATCGGAGTGGAGCTGAACAAGGATGCCGTTCGAGACGCAAAGGAAAATGCACGGCTTAACAATTGCGACAACATTGAGTTCTTTGCAGGAGATGCGGGAGAATTCATGGTTGAAATGGCATCCAAAGGCAAAAAGGCGGATGTTGTAATCATGGACCCGCCGAGAGCAGGAAGTGACATCAAATTCATGCGATCTGTTGTAAAGCTTAACCCTGAGCGAGTGGTATATGTATCCTGCAACCCTGAAACCCTCTCTCATGACTTGACTTACTTCGGTCAGAACGGATACGCGGCAAAAAAGATCCAGCCATATGACCTTTTCCCTCATACCGGGCACTGTGAGTGCGTTGTACTGTTGAGTAGAGAAAAAGCAGACGATTATGCCCGCGTTTCTGTTAAGACAAAGGATTTGAAACAAGTATGAACTGACCTACAAACTTAAATTTTCAGAGGTAGAATATGATAATTCGTGAAATGATACCAGAGGATTGGAATAGAGTCTTTGAAATATATAAACAAGGAATTGATTCTGGTAAAACAACATTTACTACAGAATACCCTACTTGGGAAGAGTGGGATTCGGGACATAATAAGGCTTGTAGATTTGTTGCTTTGCTTAACAACGAAATTGCTGGATTTGTTGCTGTAAGTCCTGTTTCGGCGAAACCTCACTATTATGGGGTCGTTGAAGTTATGGTATATGTGGATGAAAAATATTGGCATAATGGTGTTGGAACCAAATTGCTTGAAACGTTGGTTGAGGAAGCACCCAATAATGGTTTTTGGTGTTTATATTCATCAATCTATTCTTCAAATGAAAAAAGTATCCATTTGCACAATAAATGTGGTTTTAGGACAATTGGTTATCGGGAGCGTATTGCAAGAGATAGATTTGGTAATTGGACGGATACGACATTGATGGAATATAGATTTCCTGATGAACTTGTGAAAGAGATTTAAACAAATTCCAATTTGTCAAACACACTGGTAGATTCCTTACTAAAAAACACAAACAGGTGCGTGGTAATGCATGAGAGGAGATAAGATGACTCAAGTCAAACGAATAGAAAAAATGGAGTCGCTTCTTGACGAATGTTCGGCGGGCATAGAGGAATTCGAAGCAGCTCTCGAGAAATATGAAGCGATGCAGACCAAACTAAACGAGCTGTCCGCATACTACTCTTCCCCGGAATGGATGAGTGATTACGATGACTCAAACAGCGGGAAACTGCCAAAAGGACTCAAATGCGGAGTACTGTCTGAGGATGCGGTATTTGATCTGTTGACAGACGAGCGCAGAATTGCGATTCAAATGATGGAAACCGCGCTGACGATCTTGAAAGGAGAATAAAACTGATGAAAAAAACTTACGTCACAAATATGCCCGACGACATTGGCGCATTTCTGCTTGCGAGCCGTTGCTTTGCGGAGCTTGGTATCAATCTTTGCCGTGTAAGCTACAACAAGGCAATAGACGCCCACACTCTCTTTATTGATGCAGAAGGAGATCCCGAGCAGCTGGCTGAAGCGGACAAGCGTCTCTCGGAAATGGGTTACCTCGACAGCCGCGGTGGGGAATCGAACGTTGTTCTTATTGAGTTCAAGCTGCCCGACATCCCCGGTAGCGTAACACCTATACTTGAGATCATCGAAAAACTGCAGCTGAATATATCCTACATCAACATAGGCTCCAAGGACAACAGCGCCGGATACAAGATATTTAAGCTGGGGCTCTTCTTCGATGACTCATCCAAGATGGAAAAGTTCACCGCAGAAGCGGAAAAGATCTGCACTTTCAAGATCGTAGAGTACAACCGTTCCGAGAAGAGCTTTGACAACAGCATTTTCTACAATTCCTTTGTTAACAGCTTGATTGAAGCGGGCAAGATATCTCACGACAAGAAGGATGAGCTGCTGGTCAACACAAATCTTGCAATGCAGGTGCTTGATGAGCTTGGTCTCTCGCCTCACAAGACCTTTGACAGCATTTCCAAATTTGCCGATATGCTTGCAAGCTGTAAGGGTGCGGCGTTCTCTCCCCGAATTACAACTCACAAGATCACCGAAAGCACTGAAATAACGACTATTGAGCCGCCATGTGGAAGTAATACCACTATAATCAAAAGCGGTGAAGAGTATTTGTTTATCGACAGCGGCTATGCATACTATCGGGAAGAGATGCTTCAAATTTTCCGCAGTCTTATTCCGAATTTTGATGAAATCAAGAAGACTGTCTACATTACTCATGCCGATCTTGACCACTGCGGACTGCTCGATATGTTCGACACTGTGATCGCAAACCGCAAAAGTGCGGAGTGTCTCACTCTCGGATTTGACGGGGATGAGGATTTCCGCGAGCAAAACTATCTTCACAAGCCTTACGTTCGCATCTGTAAGACCCTTACCGAATACAGACCCGTTTCCCCCGATAAGATAAGCATCATGTGGGACTCCCCTGCTCCCGAATTCGGTGATATCTGGCAGATCGGTTACTTCACATTCGGAGACTTGAAGTTTGAGGTTTACGAGGGTCGCGGAGGCCACGTTGCAGGCGAGACTATCCTTATCGACTATGAGCATCACATTGCATTCTCAGGGGACATTTACGTTAACATCAAGGGAATGACCTCGGAGCAGAAAAAGTACAATTCCTACGCCCCCATTCTTATGACATCCGTTGACACCGATCCTGCCGGTTCAAGACGCGAACGCGAAGCATTCTTGCAGCGTCTCGGTGCCGGAAAATGGCAGATATTCTGCGGTCACGGCGCCATGAAGGAATATGATGTGAAAGTCGGAGGGTAAACTGAAATGATAGATATTACCTCATGGATGAATGATTATCTTGCTCAAGTTGACAAGGTTTTCGGAGAACGTGTCTTATTTGTTGGACTCCAGGGAAGCTACGGACGAGACGAAGCAACAGAGACAAGTGACATTGATGTTGTGTTGATACTTGATAAGCTTTCTGCCGAGGATATTGCCTTTTATGATAAACTGCTTGATACTCTATCTAACAGAGATCTCATCTGCGGTTTTCTTTCCGGCCAAAATGAGATAATGAACTGGGAGCCGTCAGATCTTTTTCAGTTCTACCATGATACAAAGCCCATAAAAGGCAGTCTTGACGAGCTTCTGTCGTTGATTGACAGTGATGCAATAGACCGGGCTATTAAGATCGGCGTCTGTAGCATTTATCACGGATGCGTACATAATATGTTGCACGATAAAAATGATGAGATACTCCGCGGGCTATATAAATCTGCATCTTTTGTTGTGCAGGCTATCTGCTTTAAGATAACGGGACGCTATATCGAGAGTCAGAAAGAGCTACTCGAAGTTGCACGCGTATCTGAGCGGGATATTGTAAGCACATTTTTGGACCTCAAAACCGGTGGTGACGTTGATTTTCAGCCGATGTCGGAGATGTTGTTTAACTGGTGCAAAGCTTGGATAAATAAAACATAATAAAAAAAGCGGACAGGTTCATGTGAATCCGTCCGTTTTATTGTTATTTCTTCTCGCCCACAAACAGCAAATGGTTTGTCATTCCGAGCATCTCCGGCTTTTCACAGATATAGAAGTGATATCGGAGATACTGTGCGTAGTCCGTCTCACTCATTTCGTTGATCCTTGCCGCCAAAAGCTCGCTTGCTCCATCGGAGGCTACCTCGTGCAGCACGTTTATGCCGCCGTCCGAGAGAATCTTTCTTGCGGCATCTACCGTGTGGAACACAAACGGAAAGTCGTGGAGTTTGAATGTTTCTTTATCGTAATCGCCGCTTGAGAAATAATTCACGTCATATCCGAATTCGGTGAGGAAGATAAAATCGTTGGAAATAAAGGCGAAGAAGATCTTACCGCCATCTTTCAGGACACGCTTTGCTTCGCTGATACATTTCAGCTTGTCCGCATCATTTTTCAAATGATAAAGCGGGCCGAACATAAGGACAATATCAAAACTTTTATCCGCATAGCGAGAAAGATCAAGTGCGTTGCCTTGAACGAGGTCGATCTTATCGTCATGTGTCAGCTTCTTTTTGAAGGCGGCAATATTGGCATCCGCAAGCTCAAGCGCCGACACTTCATACCCCTTACGGGCAAAGTAAAGGCTGTATTCACCTGCACCTGCGCCGACATCAAGTATCTTATCGCCCTCTTTTAAGTATTTTTCTATATAGTGGACGGTGGTCAAAAATTCAACTCTCGCGGCTTTTGAATGATTGAGCCTGCTGTCCTCGTTGAATATATCATATGTTCTGTTTACACGTTCACTTTCGTTTTCTATTTTTGCAAGTTGTTCGAAGTTCATAGTTACTCCTTGCCTAACATTCCTATGGTAATCGTATATCGTCTCGTGTCATTTGGCGTTCTAACCAATCAAAAAGTTGATTAATCTTATCCTCATTCTCTTTTATTAGCTCGATTTCATCTAAATGGAACCACCAAAATGAATTTATATAGCGGAATAGAATTGGGAAAGCATCTTTTTCTAAAGGACTGAAGTTGTAGGTTTCTTGAATGTATCCAATATTTTCTAAAAACAAATTAATTCTAAGATTATCTAATTCCTCGTCGTAAAAGTATAGTCTGCTATCTTTCTCGCCGAATAATCGCTTATCCGAAATGCCCCAAAGCGCTTCTCGAACGGCATAATTCAGTATAGGCTCTTTTCCACACAAATTAAAATCAATTAGTCCTACGAAATTATTATTACTGTCAAGAAGAATATTACTATCATTCAGATCAGCCTGGAAGCATGATGTTGGTAACGAGTAATATACTTTTCTCAAATCCTCTTGCCTTTTATAGAACATATCCAAAAGTGTCTCGGCTCTTGACAAATATGCCGGAATATTATCCCGCACATAATTTACAAAAGCAACAGCACATTCAGTTGCTTCATCAGTAGTGTCAGGAGCGCAAAACGGTTCAAGCAAGCAATATGCAGAGGCCCAATCCAATATATCCAATTTTGCAGATGCAATCCTGCCAAGAGACCTCATAACATCAGGTGTGAAGCAATCACGCCCTTGTGCATCTTTATATTTGTCTTTTCCAATGTGTTCTGCGGTTTCGTAAATAGAGTACTCTTCAGCGTAAGTATAGTAATCTCGTCCGTCTACAGTATCGCAATGAAGCGTCTCACCATTAAGATTAGGAACAACAGCAGGACAATACAGACCGATTTTGCGATATTCGTTCATCAATGCAAACCAACCTTCAATTCTGCGCCTGTCGCTAAATGTATTCGATAAATATTTTATTACCAGTTTACGATGTCCATCGTCAACAATATGTACTTTTCTATAATCATCATCCCCACGGCACAAATCTAATGTCTTCACGTCAGACACGTCTGTATCGTAGTAAAGCGATATTGG
>SVSK01000045.1 GCA_015064345.1 Oscillospiraceae bacterium
AAGCGCCTGAGTTGAATATGCAACGTAGCAGGCATAGATCGTGTGTCTGAAATTATTCTTGATTGCCATTTTGACCTCGCGTTGGTGTCGTTGCCTGTATGATACCATAAAACGAGGCGGAAGTCAATGGCGGCCGAAAAATGCCTCCGATTTGCCCGGCAGATTTCTCCAGTAGCCCAAACAAGAGAAAAATCTGCTGTTTTTTTCGGATTTATTCTCATTTTTAAGAAAAAATACTCCGTACCCCCTTGCATTTTGGACGGAAATATTATAAAATGAATTGAATAAAAATAATTTATCACAATTAACCATTGAAAGGAGTATACTTCACTTAAGTGAGGTAATAAATACTATGGTAGTAGCAGGCGATTTCAGAAATGGCGTAACATTTGACATGGACGGACAGGTAATGCAGGTTATCGAGTTCCAGCACGTAAAGCCCGGTAAGGGTGCGGCTTTCGTTCGCACAAAGCTGAGAAACGTTATCACCGGTGGCGTTATCGAAAAGTCCTTCTCCCCTACAGATAAGTTTAACGACGCAAGAATCGAACGCAGAGATATGCAGTATCTCTACAACGACGGCGATCTTTACTACTTCATGGATCTCGAATCCTACGAGCAGGTTCCGATCGGACAGGATCTCATCGGTGACAACTTCAAGTTCGTTAAGGAAGAGATGATCTGTAACATCCGTTCTTACCAGGACAAGCCCTTCGCAGTAGAACCCCCCATGTTCGTTGAACTCGAGATCATTGACTGCGAGCCCGGTGTTCGTGGCGATACAGCCACAGGCGCTACAAAGACAGCTACTGTTGAAACAGGCGCTAACGTGAGAGTTCCTCTCTTCATCAACACAGGCGACAGAGTTAAGATCGACACAAGAACTTCCGAATACCTCGAAAGAGCGTAAACGGACACCAAATCAATATGACAATAGATTAAGGCTGCCATTGTGTGGCCTTAATTTTACAAAGAAAATAATAACCGTAAAGGAGAAAAATACCATGACAGCAAAAGAAAAGTGCGCATACATCAAGGGAATCATTGAAGGCGCAAACTTTGACACCGCAACAACAGAAGGTAAGATCATTAACGCTCTCGTAGAGCTTTGCGATATGATGGCAGAGGAGATCGAAGAGCTTCAGGCAGACGTTGACACAGCGTATGACTATCTCGACGAGCTTGACGAAGACCTCGGCGCAGTTGAAGAGATCATTTATGATGAGCTTGACGACGAATGCGACTGCTGTGACTGTGACGATGACGATTGCGATTGCTGCGACTGCGACGATGATGATTGCGACTGCGGCTGCTGCGATTGCGAAGATGACGACACAGAGTTCTATGTTGCAATGTGCCCTTCCTGCAACGGCAAGGTTTACTTTGACGATACAATGGATCCGAGAGACGTTATCTGCCCCCAGTGCCAGAAGCCTCTCATCGAAGACGAGGACATCCTCGACTGATAATCCGCGGATAAGATAAACAGAACAAAAAATTAAACCGCATCTGAAAAAAGGTGCGGTTTTTTGTGTGTGAAAGAAAAAAGATCGCAGTCGAGGACTACAGTGGCGGGGTTGTCGAATCGGTTCGCCCTCCACACACCGAATATAAAACAAAAAGACCGCAGTCGAGGGCTACAGTCTTTTCGTTATGCCGATTTGCCAAAATGCATTTTGGCGCTGTCGGTCGGCTCCACAGTTTATACTCTTAAGCGAGTTCATCGCAACGGCCTAAAAACAGTTCACTGAACTGTTTTTGCACGCTTACAGCATGTGCACGCCTTTCGACCCCCGTGCTATACCATGATAAAAGAAAAGACCACCACAAGGGTGATCTTTCTTTTATGCCGGTGGCGGGGTTATCGAATCGGTTCGCCCCACACTCACACGAATATAAACAAAAAGACCGCAGTCGAGGACTACAGTCTTTTCGTTATGCCGGTGGCGGGGTTGTCGAATCGGTTCGCCCTCCACACACCGAATATAAAACAAAAAGACCGCAGTCGAGGACTACAGTCTTTTCGTTATGCCGGTGGCGGGGGTCGAACCCGCACGGTATCGCTACCAACGGATTTTGAGTCCGCCTCGTCTGCCAATTCCAACACACCGGCTTATTCAGAACAGGCTTATTATAGCACAAATTCCCTGCCAATGCAAGGGATTTTCAGAATTTGCGGGCAAATTTCCTTATTTTTTCTCTGCTTCAATGAATGCTTCGTAATATCTCTCACCAAGTATATACTGCTCCCCACGTGCGAAGTGTATATCATCCCATGTGAATCCGTTGGCTTGGTTGTTTGAGAGCAGTCCGTCTGTCTCAACAAAAGCCGCGTTGCCTATATCCTTTACCAGCTTTCTCTGTGCGGCGATGATCGGTGCGCAGATTTCAGCGTTCTTGCTTATCCAATCCTGTACGAAGTCACCGCATACCACGGGAAGAGTACTGCCGCACACATCGCGAACCGTGTTTATAAGACCAAGCAGGTTGTTGTAGTATGTTTCTTCGCTCATATTATATATAGCGTCAGTCTCGCCCTGGTGCCACAGCATTGCCACAACGCGGTTTTCGGGATTTAACTCCAGCGCGGTGCGAAGAAGTTCCATCATTCTGAGGTACAAGTCATCTATCATACCCCAACGGTGATCGGAAAAACCCGTACCGCCCACAGCAGAACGGATAATGAGCACACGTCTGCCGTCCGACAGCTTGCCGTCTTCGATGTATTTTTTAGCAAATGTCAGACCGAAATGTGAGCAGATATTGTTCTCTTCAATTCTTTCCCTTGCAACGGATATTGTGAAATCTGCGTCAAGATGAAGAACCTTGTCTGTTGGAACGTACGCTTTTGCAACGTTTCCCACGCCGCATCCCTCTGCATTTGACTGTCCCGCCTGAATAATAATATCGAATTTTTCTTTTGTAAAGTCCCAAAGCATATTTTTACCTCATGAAATTCAGGTGTTTTTTCCATTATATCATCCATCATGGGATAATGCAACTGAGGAGAGAATATTTACACTTGAAAATTACGAAAAAATGTGGTATACTTAAATAAAATAAGCGAGGAGGCGATACTGTTGGCACTGCAGGAATCAGGTCAGATGTACCTTGAATCCATCTACGTTCTTTCCCAGAGAAACAAATATGTTCGCTCTATAGACGTCTGCGAATACATGGGATTTTCAAAACCCAGCGTCAGCCGTGCGGTTGGACTTCTCAAAGAGGGAGAATATATCACCGTTGACCGCGACGGGTACATAACTCTCACAGTAAAGGGAATTGATGTTGCAGAGAAGATGTACGAGCGCCACACTATCCTTACGAATTTCCTCATAAAGCTTGGAGTTGACGAGCAGATCGCGGCGGAGGATGCCTGCAAGATAGAGCATCATCTCAGCGACGAATCCTTTAATGCTCTCAAGGAGCATGCAGTAAGCATAATCGAATAAAGCAAATATACAAGCGCGGAGTAAAGTCTGTGCTTGTTTTTGTAAATATTATTTGTTGACAACCTACCATTCTTGTAGTATAATAATTACAGAACCCCTGACACAAAGATTTTCTGCGTGAAAGGCGTCGGAACAAAATACACATAATTTTTGCACGTTGTTTTTGCCGCGCCTTTTTGGGGATGCGGCATTTTTGTTTGCCGAAAATTAAGGAGACGTTATGGAAACGAGAGTAGCTGTAATGAGCATTATCGTTGAGGAGGCGGACACGGTAGAGATACTTAATTCCATTCTTCACGAATACAGAGGGTACATCATAGGGCGCATGGGCATTCCTTACAGAGAAAAGGGGATCAGTATCATCAGCATTGCAGTAGATGCGCCGCAGAATACTATTTCCGCTATGTCGGGAAGAATCGGAAAGCTCTCGGGTGTAAGCGTAAAAACGGCTTACTCTGCAGCGAAATAACAGATAGTATGAAAGAAAACGTAAAAAAACTAATCGACAGGCTTGCAGCTGAAAATCGGCTTGAGAGGGAAGAATATCTCACCCTCATTGAGAACAGCGGAGAAGAAGAGCGGGAATACCTTGCTTCTCTAGCCAGAGCCGAGCGAGAAAAGCACTACGGCAAGGACGTTTACATCCGCGGACTTATTGAGATAAGCAACATCTGCAAAAATGACTGCTACTACTGCGGCATACGAGCGTCGAACAAAAATTGCGATCGGTACAGACTGACAGAGAATGATATTCTCGAGTGCTGTGACGAAGGATATGCCCTTGGATTTCGCACGTTCGTAATGCAGGGCGGTGAGGACGGTCATTTTACCGATGAAGTAATGGCGTCGATCCTTCGGAAAATCAAATCCCGCTATCCCGACTGTGCCGTTACGCTCTCACTTGGTGAAAGAACACGTGAAAGCTACCGAAGACTGAAGGCGGCGGGGGCGGACAGATACCTACTGCGCCACGAAACGGCAACGGAATCCCATTACGGCAAGCTTCATCCGCCGTCTTTGACCTGGGCAAACCGAATGAGATGTCTCACCGATCTTCGTGAGCTTGGCTATCAGGTGGGCTGCGGATTTATGGTTGGCTCACCCTATCAAACTGCGGAAATGCTGGCAGATGAGCTGGTGTTTATTGAGAAATTCAAGCCGGATATGTGCGGCATCGGTCCGTTTATCCCTCATAAAGACACAGAATTCAGAGACATGCCTCACGGCTCGGTGGACTTGACCTGCATGCTCCTCTCCTGCATCAGGCTCATTCATCCGACTGTGCTTCTTCCCGCAACGACTGCGCTTGGCTCCCTTGAGCAGGACGGCAGAGAACGGGGCATCCTCGCAGGTGCAAACGTGGTGATGCCGAACTTATCCCCTGCATCGGTGCGTAAAAAATACATGCTGTATGACAATAAGCTCTCCGACGGCGCCGAATCCGCACAGGCAAAGTCCTCACTTGAAGAAAGAATGAACTCCATAGGTTACAGAATTGCTGTAAGCAGAGGAGACGCGATAATAAGTAATAAGTTAAGAAGTAACTGACCCAAAAGAAAGGATATAACTATGGCAATCTACAACCCCAAATCACTTAAAGCAGAAGAATTTATTAACGACGGTGAGATACGCGCAACTCTTGAATACGCTGAGGCGAACAAAAACAACAGCGACCTGATCGATGAGATACTTGAAAAGGCACGCCCCCGCAAGACTGAATCGGGCTGGAACTGTGCAGGTCTTACTCACCGCGAGGCTTCCGTACTTCTTGCCTGCGACGATCCCGAAAAGATAAAGAGAATCTATGAAATCGCTGAAGAGATCAAGCTGGCGTTCTACGGTAACCGTATCGTAATTTTCGCGCCTCTTTACCTTTCCAACTATTGCGTAAACGGATGTGTTTACTGTCCGTATCACTTGAAGAACAAGACTATCCCGAGAAAGAAGCTCACACAGGCAGAAGTTCGGGCAGAGGTAATCGCTCTTCAGGATATGGGCCACAAGCGTCTTGCTATTGAGGCAGGCGAGGACCCTATAAACAACCCGATCGAGTACATTCTCGAGTGCATCAACACAATCTACAGCGTACACCACAAGAACGGTGACATCCGCAGAGTTAACGTAAACATCGCGGCAACTACCGTTGAAAACTATCGCAAGCTGAAGGAAGCGGGCATCGGTACTTACATCCTCTTCCAGGAAACATACCATAAGGACAGCTATCTCCAGCTCCATCCCACCGGTCCCAAGCATGACTATGCATATCATACCGAGGCAATGGACAGAGCGATGGAGGGCGGAATTGACGACGTAGGACTTGGTGTGCTCTTCGGACTTGAACTGTACAAGTACGAGTTTGCGGGACTTATCATGCACGCGGAGCATCTTGAGGCGGTACACGGAGTAGGTCCTCACACCATCAGCGTACCCAGACTGAAGAAGGCAGATGACATTAACCCTGACGACTTCGACAACGGAATTGACGACGATACATTCGCAAAGATTACAGCTTGTATCAGACTTGCTGTGCCTTATACTGGAATCATCATCTCCACACGTGAGACAGAGGCGGTAAGAGCAAAGCTGCTCCGACTTGGCGTATCCCAGGTAAGCGGCGGCTCAAGAACATCCGTTGGCGGCTATACAACAGAGGAACGCCCCCACGATACAGAGCAGTTTGACGTATCCGACCAGAGAACACTTGATGAGGTCGTTCGCTGGCTTATGGAAAACGGGCATATTCCCTCATTCTGCACCGCTTGTTACCGCGAAGGCAGAACGGGTGACCGCTTCATGAGCCTTTGCAAGACAGGTCAGATAGTAAACTGCTGCCACCCAAATGCGCTCATGACACTTACCGAATATCTCGAAGACTACGCAAGCGAAGAAACAAAGAAGGTCGGATATGAAGTAGTAGAGCGCGAGCTGCAGAACGTACCGAACGAAAAGGTTCGCGGTATTGCAGAGCAGAATATCAAGGATATCAAGGCATCAAACAGACGCGACTTCAGATTCTGATACACGAGGGGAGACGAAATATGAGTCTTAACGAAACAGTTTCGGCTGATAGAGTTCATATCGGATTTTTCGGCAGACGTAACGTGGGGAAATCCAGCCTCGTGAATGCAGTAACCGGACAGAAATTGGCTGTTGTCTCCGACGTGCTCGGCACAACTACAGACCCGGTGAAAAAGGCAATGGAGCTTCTTCCCATAGGACCTGTTATGATAATCGACACTCCCGGCTTTGACGATATTGGCGAGCTTGGTGAGATGCGTGTGGAGAAGACTCGTGAGATCCTCGCAAAAACCGATGTTGCGGTGCTTGTGACTGATGCGACTCGGGAAATGAGTGCGGATGAGGCAGAATTCCTTGATCTGCTGAAAGAAAAAAAGCTTCCGTTTATAGTTGCGCATAACAAATGTGACGGACTGGATAATATCCCCATGGCTACTGATCACGAAATATGGGTCAGCGCAAAAGACGGCATCAACGTAAACGAGCTGAAAGAAAAGATAGGCGCACTCTCAAAAGGACGACAGAACAAGAGACGCATTGTTGCCGATTTGATCAGCGCGGGAGACGTGGTAGTGCTTGTTACACCGATCGACGAATCCGCACCCAAGGGCAGACTTATCCTGCCACAGCAGCAGACTATCCGCGATATCATTGATTCTCACGCTATGGCTGTAGTTTGCCAACCTGAGGGGCTGACTGCAACTCTCGCAAAGCTTGCGATACCTCCCAAGATGGTAATAACCGACTCACAGGCATTCGGCAAGGTGGCTCCGCTCGTTCCCGATGACGTGCCGCTTACTTCATTTTCAATTCTTTTTGCACGCTACAAGGGAGAACTTCTCACTCAGGTTAAGGGCGCATCAGCTCTGTCAACGCTAAAAGAGGGTGACCGTATTATCATTGCCGAGGGATGCACTCATCACAGACAGTGCGGCGACATCGGTACTGTAAAGCTGCCGAGGCTTATCGAAAAAACAGTTGGATTCAAGCCTGACTTCACCTTCACATCCGGCGGCGAGTTCCCGAAGGATCTTTCCGAATATAGACTCGTTATTCATTGCGGGGCTTGTATGCTCAACGAAGCGGAGGTTGCTCACCGAATCGGTAAAGCAAGGGAAGCGGGAGTGCCTGTGGTGAATTACGGAATGGCGATTGCTTACATGAACGGTATTTTGAAGAGAAGTCTCTCTCTTTTCCCCGAAACATTGGCTGTTTTAGGTGAATAAACGGCAGAAAACGGAAAATGCAACTGTCGTTTGCGGATTTTCAATGTCCGATTGGTGGTATTAATTCCAATTCTTCTGTATAATTGAACTGAAAACAGAAGGGAGACACAATGATGACGTTAAATAATAAGATAGCATACTGCAGAAAAAAGGCAGGTATGTCTCAAGAAGGACTTGCCGAGGTGATAGGTGTGTCACGCCAAGCAATAAGCAAATGGGAAACGGGAGAATCAACTCCGGAGGTAGGAAAGCTGCTTTTGCTCTCGAAAACCTTCGGTGTCACAACAGATTGGCTGCTGTCAGAGGACGGTCCTGCGGATGAGCAATCGAAAGAGGATGAGCCGACGGGCAGTAATCCTTATTATCATAAATCAATGGACTCTTCCGCGGACTATCCCGCATGGTTGGACAATCTTCCACGCTCGATCGGCAGACTGTTCAAGCGGTTTGGCTGGCTCCTCGGCGTGTATGTTGCAGTCGTGGGAGCGATTATTGGCTTGATTGGCGGCGTGATGAAGATAGCCACGAGTTACATGGTCTCAGGCTTTTCCGAAACAACGCGTGTTACGGTGAACGGCATGGACGGATTTATGGTCAGCGATAACATGTTCTTTGACCAATACGAAAGTGCCGCAAACAGCATGATGGACAACTTTGCAAAAAACAATCCTGTCTCTATCGTTGCTACGATCATGCTTGTGATTGGAATCATTATGATAATCGGCGGAATAATTCTCGCGCTGGTGCTCAGAAGATACAGCAGAGATAAATAATGAAAAATTGCCTTCGTAAAGAGGGCTTTTTCTTTTTCTTGTGCATAAATCCACCTCCTTGATATCAAACTAAATTCTGTAACATCAATAAGCGAGGTACAGTTATGGAAAAGATAACATACAAGATCACGGATAAAAACGGAATTCACGCAAGACCTGCGGGACTTATCGTTCAGGCGGCAAAGCAGTTTTCGTCATCGGTAACACTCACTTGCAAAGACAAGCATGCAGACTGCAAAAAACTGTTTCAGCTTATGCAGGCAGGTGTTAAATCGGGGGACGAGATAATAATTACCGCTGACGGAGAAGATGCGGCTCAAGCAGTTTCCGAGATAGAGCGCACCATGCAAAAAGCAGGACTGTGAGGTGACAGTTATGAAGGTACTGAACGGACGAGGTGCTTCCGACGGCATTGTCATGGGGCGGCTGAAGATCATACGTCACAACTCAAGCGAGCGGGCAGAAATCGGAAAAAGCACAGACCTCGAGACGGAGATGAGCCGTCTTGATGGCGCACTGATGCAAACGGGAGCGGAGTTTGACAAGCTGTACGAAAATGCCCTGTCAAAGGTGGGTGAGGGTGAGGCTGCCATTTTTGAGATACACAAGATGATGCTTGAGGACGAGGATTTTGTCGGTGAGGTGCGCCGCCTCGTGTCTGAGGAGCATATGTCCGCGGATATGGCATCGGTGAGAGCGGGCAGTCAGCTTGCTGAGAAGTTTCGGGAAATGGATTCGGAATATATGAGAGCGCGTGCCGCTGATATCATTGCGGTGAGTGAGCGGCTGGCAGAGTGCATCAGAGGCGAGTCTCACAGCACAAGACTTGACTCTCCCGTAATAATTGCCGCTGATGACCTTACCCCTGCGGAGACTATAGAATTTGATCGGGAAATGGTGCTTGGGTTTGTGACTGAGAGCGGAAGCGATATGTCTCACACCGCAATACTGTCACGGATGATGGGGATTCCCGCTGTGATATCCGTCGGCAGACTTGACGAAGAATATGACGGATGTGAGGTCATGCTGGACGGAACAAACGGGGTGCTCTATATAGAACCGACTTATGAAATAGCAAAGATATACCGCGAGAGCCTGAGAAGAAAGCACGAGGAAGCACAGCGGCTTGAGTTGATGCGCGGACTCAGATGCGTGAACAGATATGGCGAGAGGGTGTACGTTTCTGCAAATGCAGGTGAGCTTGGAGACGTGGATCTGGCGGTGGAAAATGATGCGGAGGGAGTGGGACTTTTCCGAAGCGAGTTTATCTTCATGCGCCGCAACTCTCCACCTACCGAGGAGGAACAGTACAAGATCTACCTCGAGGCGGCGAGAAAGCTCCGGGGGGATGAGTGTGTTGTGAGAACCCTTGACGTTGGTGCGGACAAGAGAATATCGTATCTCACCGGTAACATACGGGAAGCAAACCCCGCTATGGGAATACGTGCGGTGCGACTGTGCCTCAGAATGCCTGAGCTGCTTATGACTCAGTTTCGAGCTCTGTACCGCGCGGCGGCAAAAGAAAACGTATCTGCAATGATACCGATGATCTCACTGCCGTCGGAGGTGGAGCGTGTACGGGAAATAGCGAGGGAAGCCAAGGAATCGCTTATCCGAGAGGGAATGGATGCGGGAGAGATGAAGATCGGGATCATGATCGAGACTCCCTCTGCCGCCATACTTTCCGATATGCTGGCTCCTATGGTGGACTTTTTCTCCATCGGCACAAACGATCTTATACAGTATACCCTCGCGGCGGACAGAGAAAACCCCGATGTGGAATACCTTACAGATCCCTTGCCCGAGAGCGTAAGACGGTGCATCAGAATGGCATGCACTGCAGCACGGCGAGAGGGAATACCGGTTTGTATATGCGGTGAGCTTGGGGCAAGAACGGAGGAGACCGAATTCCTTGTAGAGAGCGGAGTTACAAAGCTCTCAGTTGCACCAACGCACATTCTCAGAGTCAGGGAAAAGGTGTACGAATCTCTGCGTACGTTTCAAAGAAACTGAATAATCGCCCGACGGAGCATATTTCTGTCGGGTTTTTGTATATTTATACTCCGTTTCCCGTTGATTTTTTGTTTTTTGTGTGATATAATACATCATGATAAATCATTCGGAGGCAAAAAATGGCTCAGAAGAACAAGGTGACCTTTTCGGTCAGAATTGACGAAGAACTTTACAAAAAGATGCTGGCTGTCGCAAAATTCGATGGCAGAGATGAAAATAATCACATTTTGCATCTGATCCGCACAAATGTTGCATATCACGAGCGCATCCACGGCAAGATAGATGTGTCAAAGATCGCTCTTCCTACCACCGAGGAGCAGTAATAAAACATAGGTTATCTTTTAATTTTACATATTTGGAGGACATTATGGCAAAAGAAAAGAAAAAGAGCACTTTCTTGTCTGAATTCAAGACATTTATTGCTCGCGGCAACGTAATCGACATGGCAGTCGGTGTTGTTGTAGGTTCTGCCTTCACAGCGATCGTTAACCAGCTCGTTAAGGGCATTATCAATCCCTGTATCGGCAAGCTCATGGGCGGCGCAAGCCTGTCTGATCTGAAGGTAATTCTCACTCCTGCAGTTGAGGCTACTGAAACCACACCTGCTGTTGAAGAGGTTGCGATCCTTTACGGTGCATTCATCGACGCGATCATCAACTTCCTTATCGTTGCGTTCTGCGTATTTGTAATGGTTCGCACAATCAACAAGATCAAGGACGCTATGAAGAAGAAGGAAATCGAAGAGGCTAAGGCTGAAGAGGCTCCTGCAGCTCCTGCTGAACCCTCTGAAGAAGTTCTGCTTCTCCGTGAGATCAGAGATTCCCTCAAGAAGGGCGAATAACAACATCACAAACAGGCTCACTTTGGTGGGCTTGTTTTTTTGTGGAATCTTGCACAAAATGTCAAACTATGATATAATGATAAAAACAAATGCGGAGGGTCATATGGAAATAATCAAAGGTGTGCTGAGAAGAATGCTGCTTGCGCTAATATCAACGGTTATCGTATTGATTGTTATAACTGTTGTATTACTGATTAATCACGCAGTGAGTAACAAGAATAAAGAAAAAGAAGTTGTGAATATGACAAGATGCGTTATGTCTGCAGAAATATGCGAAAAGCTGACTGATGTAACTGTTGAGGAGTTTGTTGAGTATCAGCTTTGGTTTGATTTTTATGATGGTAGCAACCCGAGAACTACAGAAGGAGTCGATGGTGAACTCGTAATATTCTTAAATGATAGTCAACTTTCCTCATGGCGAAACGAGTCTATGTCAAGAATCGATAAGGCTGAAGAGGTTGGTGCTGACGTGGCGTCTGATTTGAAGAGCGTGACTGTTTCTTGGAGTACCGCTTATGAAGAAATAGGAATAATCGATAATGCTATGAGAGGGTGCGTATATCTTCAGATAATGAACGGGGCTTCTACGGAAGATGTTTATGTTGATTTGATTGTTGTTGATGAAGCAACAGGTGAGGAAGAATTTAGTTTTCGTTTCCCGGAAAAAATGGTTACTTCAGTTAACAAGAGTGGGGACAAGTACTATTTCGAATTTGAGGAAGATAAATAATCCTGTCTCAAACAGGCTCACACCAGTGGGTCTGTTTTTTTTGTGAAAAACTTTCCTTCTCGGACAGGCAGTTTTCTCATTTTACTTGAATTTTCTTCCGAAATCTGTTATAATATACTGAATAACTATTTTTGAGTAAATAATTCAACTATATATTGATACAGAGGTTTTTATGGCTCTTACCGAAAAGCAAAAGCATATCAGAAATTTCTCGATAATTGCTCACATCGACCACGGCAAGTCTACCCTTGCTGACAGAATTCTCGAGTTCTCCAACACTGTCGCACAGCGCGACATGGAGGAGCAGCTTCTCGACGATATGGAACTGGAGCGTGAACGCGGTATTACTATCAAGGCCCGTGCGGTGCGTATAGATTACACAGCTCCCGACGGGGAACAGTATGCACTCAACATGATCGACACCCCCGGTCACGTCGACTTTAACTACGAGGTGTCCCGCTCACTTAATGCTTGCGAAGGAGCACTCCTTGTTGTTGACGCTACACAGGGTATCGAGGCGCAGACCCTTGCAAATGCTTACCTTGCGGTTGATGCGGATCTTGAGATCGTGCCTGTTATCAATAAGATCGACCTGCCTTCCGCTATGCCCGACAAGTGCAAGGAGGAGATTGAGGACATTATCGGTATTCCCGCAGAGGATGCGCCGGTAGTTTCCGCAAAGACAGGTCTTAACATTTCCGATGTTATGGAGGCTATTATCCGTGACGTACCTCCGCCGCAGGGGGATGCAGAAGCTCCTCTTCAGTGCCTCATTTTTGACTCTGTTTATAACAGCTATCTTGGCGTTGTAGTTTATATCCGTGTTATGGAGGGAACTCTCAAGGCAGGCGACAAGATCAAGCTTATGCACACAGGCGCGGAGTTTGATGTTGTTGAGGTGGGCGTTATGGACCCATTCGGACTTCGCTCCACAGGCGTGCTTTCTGCCGGCGAGGTTGGATATTTTACAGCCTCCATTAAAAACGTTACCGATACACGCGTGGGTGATACGGTTACTCACGTTATGAGACCTGCGGACGAGCCTCTGCCCGGATTTAAGAAGGTGCAGTCCATGGTTTACGCAGGTATTTATCCCGCAGACGGCGCAAAGTATAACGAAACTAAGGATGCACTTGAAAAACTTCAGCTAAATGATGCTGCATTTACATTCGAGCCCGAAACATCTATCGCGCTGGGCTTCGGCTTCCGTTGCGGATTCCTCGGACTGCTTCACATGGAGATCATTGAAGAAAGACTTGAGCGCGAGTTCAATCTGGATCTTATTACCACAGCACCATCGGTTATTTACGAGATCACCAAAAACAACGGAGAGGTAATTCGCATCGACAACCCCACCAACTATCCCTCCCCTGACGAGATAGACGTGGCGGCAGAGCCTATCGTTGCGGCATCAATTATCACTCCCACCGAATACACAGGCGGAATTATGGATCTTTGCCAGGACAGACGCGGTGTGTTCATTGACATGAAGTATATCGACACAAGCCGTGTTGAGCTTCACTACAAACTGCCTCTTAACGAGATCATTTACGACTTCTTTGACGCGCTAAAGTCCCGCAGCCGCGGATATGCATCCCTTGACTATGAGCTTGAGGGATATGAGCCCTCTAACCTTGTTAAGCTTGACTTCCTCCTTAACGGAGACATGGTTGACGCGCTGACCTTTATTGTTCACGCGGATAAAGCATACGGCAGAGCAAGAAAGATTGCGGAAAAACTGAAGGACAATATCCCGAGACAGCTTTTCGAGGTTCCGATCCAGGCGGCTATCGGCTCAAAGGTTATAGCAAGAGAAACAGTTCGCGCACTTCGTAAGGACGTTCTTGCCAAGTGCTACGGCGGTGACATTACCCGTAAGAAGAAGCTGCTCGAGAAGCAGAAAGAGGGTAAGAAAAAGATGCGTCAGCTTGGCTCTGTACAGGTATCTCCCGAGGCGTTTATGGCAGTCCTCAAGCTTGGCGACGACGATTAAGACCCCCGACATAAATTTTACTAACGAAAGGCATGAGCTTCATGCAGATCAATCTGAACGAGAACAAACGGCTTGGACTCTACGTCCATATACCGTTCTGCTTATCAAAATGTGCGTACTGCGATTTCAACTCGGCAGTGCCGCAAAGTAATGAGCTTATAACTAAATATGTTGACGCGCTGATCGCTCATATGGAAAGCTACCGTGAGGCAGCAAAGGTGTACGAGCCTGATACGGTGTTTATCGGCGGCGGTACTCCCACGGCTATCCCAAAAGAGGAGCTTGTGCGGCTCATTAAGGCGATAAAGAAGAATTTCAATCTCACCCGCCGTGCAGAGTTTACAGTGGAGGCAAACCCCGCAACGGTGACCTACTCCACCCTTGTAAAGCTGCGCAGACTCGGCGTGAACAGAATCAGTATGGGACTTCAGAGTGCTCACGACAACGAGCTGAAAGCACTGTCCCGACTCCATTCAAGAAGGGATTTTGTTCAGTCTTTCCGAATGGCAAGAGATGCGAAGATCGAAAACATCAACGTTGACCTTATGTTTGGTATTCCTCATCAGACATACAACTCGCTGATGCACACGATCCGTTATGTTTCATCATTGAATCCGGATCATATCTCACTCTACGACCTCAAAATCGAACGCGGTACACCGTTTGCCAACAACTTCACGGAAATACGTCCGCTTTTGCCTGACGAGGATACTGAAGCGGATATGTATCTCGGCGCAATAGAGCTGCTTAAGGATAACGGATATCTGCAGTATGAGATATCAAACTTTGCACGCCCCGGCAAGATGTGCCTGCACAACCTGAAATACTGGAACTGCGACGAATATCTTGGTTTTGGCGTGTCTGCTCATTCCTATTTCAACGGCAACCGGTTCTCATTCACCGGAGATATTGACAGATACATTGAGGGTGTTTCTGTTCGGGAATCAAAGGTGAAGATCACCGAGAATCTCGAAAAGGTGGAAGAGCGAGAGAGAATGGGTGAATATATCATGCTCCGACTTCGCCTTACAGACGGTATTGAAGACAGAGAATTCACACGAAGATTCGGGTTCTCATTCGAGAATCTGTACGGTGAGAAATGCAAGAGATTTATCAAAAACGGCTTCATGAAAGCAGGTAACGGCAGATTTGCACTTACCCCCGCCGGAATGTTCATATCAAACTACATAATTTCCGATATACTTGAATTCGAAGATTTCGGCAAGTACTATTTCGGAGGCTAAGCAAAGGAGTACACCATGAGAAACGCAGTTTTTTTCGGAGAATGGAAGGGAACACTCGGAAACGTATTTTGCCCGTCTGTTCGCGAAAAGCTTCACGGATTTTTGAATTTTGAAACAGATAATGTTATCTCGAAAAAAGAGTTTGACGAATATAAGGATATCCTCTCCCGTGCGGACTATGCTTTCAGCACATGGGGTATGATGACTCTGACAAGAGAAGAAATAAGAGAATATCTCCCGAACCTTAAGGCTGTATTCTACGGCGCAGGCTCCGTTCAGTATTTTGCGAGAGAATTTCTTGAAGAAGGCATTGATGTGTTCAGCGCATGGGCGGCAAATGCTGTTCCTGTTGCGGAATTTACCTTTGCACAGATCATCCTCGCTACAAAGGGATTCTTCCAGAGACTCCACAGACAGCATCGCGGTGCGGACTGGTCCGAGCGTAATTTGCCTCTTTCATTCCCCGGTAACTATGAGGTTAAGGTTGGCATTGCAGGTGCAGGTATGATCGGCAGACTTGTTATTGAAAAGCTGAAAAGCCTTGATGAGGTTAAAGTTCTCGTTTTTGACCCATTCCTCCCTGATGAAAAGGCGGCGGAGCTTGGTGTGACAAAAGTTAGCCTTGAAGAACTTTTTAGCGAGAGTGACGTTATCTCCAATCACATTGCAAACAACCCTCAGACAGTCGGCATCTTCAACGGTAAGCTGTTTGATCTTATGAAGCCTCACGCGGTGTTCATTAACACAGGCCGCGGTGCACAGGTAGTTGAGGCTGATATGATAAAGGCGCTTCGTGATGTTCCCACAAGAGTGGCGGTGCTTGACGTGACCGATCCCGAGCCTCCTCTTGCTGACAGCCCGCTATATACACTTGACAACGTGTTCCTCACACCTCATATCGCAGGATCAATGGGCAACGAGGTTCACAGAATGGCTGAATTCATGTACGAAGAATGTAAGGCATACGATGCAGGCGAGGCTACACGTTACAGCGTGTCACTAAAAATGCTTGAAACAATGGCGTGAGGTTAATATGGCAGAAAAGTTTACATACAAAACAAAAGAAGCTCTTCTTGAGGCGGCAAACAAAGCGGGAGTTGCACTTCCGTACTCCGATGACACATCCTGCCTCGGCGAAAGAGTTAAGATAACTGATACAAATATCGAGATGCACAACTCGCTGACTGTTCATCCCATGGAGGGCTTTGACTCTCTTGAGGATGGCTCTCCAAGTGAGCTGACAATGCGCAGAGTTACTCGCTTTGCAGAGGGTGGCGCAGGTCTCATCTGGTGTGAGGCTACTGCAGTTACTGAAGACGGCAGAACAAACATGGGCCAGCTTTGGATCAATGAGGATAATCTCGATTCCTTCAAGCGCATGGCTGAGGTTATGCATGAGAAATCCGGTGGCGTACCCGTTATTCTTC
>SVSK01000046.1 GCA_015064345.1 Oscillospiraceae bacterium
TCATGTAGCCCTCGTTCATAGCGATGATATCTTCTTCATCAGCAAAGGACATTTCAAGGTCGATCTGTGTAAATTCAGGCTGACGGTCTGCGCGAAGGTCCTCGTCACGGAAGCAGCGTGCGATCTGAATGTAACGGTCGAAGCCGGAATACATGAGAAGCTGCTTGTAAAGCTGGGGAGACTGGGGAAGCGCGTAGAACTTACCGGGATGCACACGGCTGGGAACGAGATAGTCTCTTGCTCCTTCGGGTGTGGGCTTGATGAGACAGGGTGTCTCGATGTCGATAAATCCGTTGTCAGCGAAATAGTTACGAGTAATCTTCACGATCTCGGAACGTGCAATAATATTCTGCTGAAGGTCGGGACGGCGAAGGTCCAGATAGCGGTGCTTCAGTCTCAGTTCAGGCTTAACGTCACTCTTTTCAACGATTGCAAAAGGAGGAGTCTGAGCAGCTGTGAGGATCTTGAGAGCGTCTACGTATATTTCGATCTCACCTGTGGGGATGTTCTTATTGATAGCCGCCTCGCCTCTGGAGCGAACAACGCCGCTTGCGGAAAGTACGAATTCAGCGCGGATGCCGAATGCCTTGTCAAAGATCTCGCGGTCTGTTGCGTCGTCAAATGCGAGCTGAACGATACCTGTTCTGTCGCGAAGGTCGATGAAAATAAGGCTGCCAAGGTCTCTCTGTCTCTGGCACCAGCCTGTTACGGTAACACGCTCGCCAATGTTAGCGGAAGTCAGCGTACCGCAGTAATGGGTTCTCTTATCTGCTTTGGTGAATGATTCCATGTTAATATTTTATCCTTTCGGTTATATTTAAGTTAATATTTTGTTGTTTTATTGGGACATTCCGCGGGCATCGCTAACTACATAATCTGTATGCAGCACAATACCACTTCCCTTCTCAAAACAACTCTTTTCTAACTTATAAGTATAGCAAAAAGACTCGAAATAATCAAGTGGTAAACGAGATTTTTCCCGTTTTAGATGCAAAAAATCCCCCAAATGGAGGATTTATCGCTTATTTTACTCTTTCGCCGTCAAGAATAACCGCAACGACCTTTGTATTACTTACCATTGCGTCGCCGTCGGTGATGACGATGTCCGCATCCTTACCAACTTCAAGTGATCCGACACGGTCAGCGATACCGATATGACGTGCAGGGTTGATAGTAATTGCGCGGAGGGCATCGAATGGATCCATACCCGCGTTTACCGCAAGTCCTGCGCAGAGAGGTAGATACTCCTCAGGAATAACAGGCGCGTCGGTGATGATGCTTACGTCAAGTCCCGCTTTTGCAAGAATACCGGGGGTATCAAATGTCTTGTTGATAAGCTCAAGCTTACTGGCACCTGTAAGTGTCGGCCCTACCGCAACGGGGAATCCTACACGGAGAAGCTCGTTCACGATCAGGTGACCCTCGGTGCAGTGCTCAATTGTCATCTTTACGCCAAATTCCTTTGCGATACGGATAGCGGTGCAAATATCGTCCGCACGGTGTGCATGAGCCTTAAGCGGCATATCCCCCTTCAGCACGGGAATGAGCGCCTCCATCTTCATGTCAAACCCCGGACGCTTGGATCTGTCATCTCCTGCCGCTTCCTTCTTTTCCATGTACTCGCGAGCCTTGAACAGCATCTCACGAAGCTTTGCGGCAGTTGTCATTCTCGCGGAAATGCCCTTGTCCTTGTAGCATCTCTTGGGGTTTTCACCGAAAGCGCACTTCATGGCAACAGGCTCTTTTACGATCATATCATCCACGCAGTTGCCCTTTGTCTTTACCGCAAGGAAAGTTCCGCCGAGAACGTTTGCACTGCCGGGTCCGGTACAAACGGTGGTTACACCTGCTTCAAGTGCCATACCTACGGAAAGCTCGTGGGGGTTGAAGCTGTCTATGCCGCGAAGGTGAGGTGCCGCATAGTCGCCCATCTCGTTGTAGTCCCAGCCAACCTGACCCATGCCGTAGTTGTCAAGTCCTATATGGCAGTGTGCATCAATAAATCCCGGGTACACTCGGAGTCCGCTTGCATCAATTATCTCTTCGTTTTCTTTCGGCAGAAGCCCTCCGCCTATTTGTGCGATCTTGCCATCCGCCACTCTGATATCAGCAACGTAAGGCTCTCTGTTGATCGCGTCGTAAAGTGTTCCGTTTTTGATAAGCATAGTATGTATCTCCTTAAATTTATTCTTCTGATTAATATTATACAGCCGTTTCATCCGTTCTGCAACAGTTAACGGGAAAATAACTGAATAAAACACATATACTTTCATTATTCTGCGCGATATGCCTATTGTAATTTCCCGATATGTGTGATAAAATAAATAGATAAAGATATACTGAAATAACGAGGTAAAACATCATGGAATACAAGATTTCAAATAAACTGGCTTCTCTCAAGCCTTCTGCTATCAGAGAGATCTTCAAGTCCCTCTCCGATCCCACAATAATCAGCTTTGCTGCGGGCAATCCTTCTCCTCTGTCCTTCCCCGCAAAGGAGCTTGCTGAGATCTCCGCTAACATTTTCGAAAACAACGCGGCTGCCGCTCTTCAGTATGGCACGACCGAGGGCTACACACCTCTCCGCGAGGCAGTTGTGGCAAGAATGAAAGAAAAGTTCGGCATCGGAACCGAAAACGACGAAACTATCATCACAACAGGCGGTCAGCAGGGTATTGAGCTTGCTTGTAAGGCTCTTTGTAACGAAGGCGACGCTGTAATCTGTGAAAACCCCTCCTTTATCGGTGCGCTCAACGCATTCCGTTCAAGCGGTGCAAAGACTGTAGGCGTACCGCTCTGCGACGACGGCATTGACGTAGCTGTACTTGAAGAAACTCTCAAGAGCACACCTAACGCAAAGATTCTCTACCTCATTCCCACATTCCACAACCCTGCAGGAATCACCTCCACATTTGAGAACCGCAAGGCTGTGTATGAGCTGGCAAAGAAATACGAGATCATCATTCTCGAGGACAACCCCTACGGTGAGCTTCGCTTTGCAGGAGAAAACGTTCCCACTTACAAATCCTTTGACACCGAGGGAATCGTAATTTACTGTTCCTCCTTCTCAAAGATCCTCTCTGCAGGCATGAGAATCGGCTACGTTTGCGGTCCCAAGGCGATCATCTCCAAGATGGTAGTTGCAAAGCAGGTTGAGGACGTTCACACAAACCTCTTCTTCCAGATGCTCTGCTACCGCTACATGACCGAGCGTGATCTTGACGCGCACATCGCAGGTATCCGCAAGCTGTACGGCGATAAGTGCAGACTGATGCTCTCCGAGCTTGACAAGAATATGCCCGATTGCATCAAGTACACACGTCCCGAAGGCGGTCTCTTCCTCTGGTGCACACTTCCCGACGGCAAGGACTCCGCAGAATTTGTAAAGAAGGCACTGGAGCGCAAGGTGGCCGTTGTTCCCGGTACTGCATTCAACTGCGACACCGAGGCTCCCTCCGATTCATTCCGACTCAACTACTCCATGCCCTCTGATGAGGATATCGTGAGAGGCATTGGTATTCTCTCCGAGCTTGCAAGAGAAATGTTCTGCTAAAGCAGGCAACAGAAAAACAACAAAAGGAGGATAAATTATGAATATCTGGCACGATATGTCCCCTGAAAACGTCACACCCAAATCATTTTACGCTGTAATCGAGATCACCAAGGGAAGCAAGATCAAGTACGAGCTTGACAAAAAGAGCGGACTTCTTCGCCTTGACAGAATCCTCTATACATCCACCCACTATCCCGCTAACTACGGCTTTATTCCGCTGACCTTTGCCGATGACGACGACCCGCTGGACGTTCTTGTAATCTGCTCCGAGCAGGTCGCTCCTATGACCATCGTTGAATGCTACCCCATCGGTGTAATCAAGATGATGGACGGCGGCAAGATGGACGAGAAGATCATCGCTATTCCCTACACCGATCCGTACTACAATGTATATAGCTCAATTTACGATCTTCCCACTCACGTTTTTGAGGAAATGCGTCATTTCTTCAAGGTGTATAAGGAGCTTGAAAACAAAAACACCGCCGTTGAAGAGCTTGGCGGCAGACGTGAAGCGGAAAGTGTTATTGAATATTGTATTAAAAATTACAAAGAAAACAGAGACCGGCTCATGGCGAAATAATGACTTCGGGAGATAAGTATGTTTATAGATAAGATAAAGATATACGTCAAAGCAGGAGCGGGCGGCAACGGTGTTGTCTCCTTCAGACGTGAGAAATACGTTGCAAAGGGCGGTCCTGACGGTGGAGACGGAGGTAACGGCGGTAACATCGTTTTCCGTATTGATGAGGGATCGAATACCCTTCTTGCATTCCGCTATAAGCGCAAGTTCATCGCTGAAAACGGCGGTGACGGCGCAGGCGGTAAATTCCACGGTGCAAACGGTGAGGACACTATCATTCTTGTTCCCCGTGGCACTCTGCTCCGCGATGTTGAATCCGGCAAGATCATCCACGACATGTCGGGAGACGAGGACTTCATCCTCTGCAAAGGCGGTCGCGGTGGTTGGGGAAACAAGCATTTTGCTACCCCTACAAGGCAGATCCCCCGTTTTGCAAAGAGCGGACTTCCGGGCGAGGAGCGTGAGGTAATTCTTGAACTGAAGATGATCGCTGACGTAGGTCTTGCGGGTCTTCCCTCAGCAGGAAAGTCTTCCCTTCTTGCGGCACTTTCATCCGCCCGTCCAAAGATCGCTGACTATCACTTCACCACACTTGAACCCAATCTCGGCGTTGTATCTATCGGCGGCGAAGCAGGATTCGTTATGGCTGACATCCCCGGACTTATCGAGGGCGCGTCAGAGGGTCTTGGCCTTGGTCACGCATTCCTTCGCCACATTGAACGCTGCAGAATGCTTGTACAGGTTGTTGATATCTCCGGTCAGGAAGGTCGCGCACCTGTAGATGACTTTGATACCATCTCTTCCGAACTCGAAAAATTCTCTCCTGAACTTGCAGCGCGTCCGAGAATAGTTGTAGCAAACAAAGCCGACCTTCTCGTTAACGCAGAGGACGAATTTGAGATGATCCCCGAGCTCTCCGAGGAATGTGCGGCTCTTGAAAAGCGCTGTGCGGAATGCGGGTATGAGGTGATCTACATCTCAGCAGGTGCAAAAATGGGACTGAAGCCCCTTGTTGACAAGATCGCGGCAATGCTTCGTGAACTCCCGCCCGTGCTCGTTTACGAATCGGAGATCACACCCGAGGACGAAGACGAAATGGACGGCAAGGATGCAGACAGCGTAACCGTTTGGCGAGCTGACGACGCTTCCTTCCATCTTGAAGGCGCTTGGATCGATGCTCTCATGGGCAGAGTTAATTTCGGTGACAGAGAATCTCTCATGTATTTCGAACGCTCTCTCACCAAGTTCGGCATTATTCAGAAGCTTCGTGATGCAGGATGTGAAGAAGGCGACATCGTTCACATCGGTGACTTCGAATTTGAATTTGTTGACTAATAAAAATATCCCCGACGGTGCGTCTTGCATCATCGGGGAATTTTTTATTTAGTTGAATCCTTCTGTTTTCTTGCCTGCCTTGAGATAGTCTCTGTGCAGGGAAAGAACACCGTTGTCCATACGGAAGATTCTGTCTGCGTGCTCCGCAATTCTCATGTCATGTGTTACCATGATGAGAGTCTGACCCATCTCCTCACGAATCTTGAGAAGCAGGTTAAGCACTTCGTCCGCATTCTGCCTGTCAAGGTTACCTGTGGGCTCGTCTGCGAAGAGAATGTCGGGCATATTGATAAGTGCTCTTGCGATTGCAACTCTCTGCTGCTGACCTCCTGAGAGCTCTGAGGGCAGGTGGTGAAGTCTGTTTGTAAGACCAAGAGTCTCAACAAGTCTACGCAGATTTTCCTGGTAGGAGAAGTCAGGCTTGTTACACATCATAGTGGGGATGAGTATATTCTCAAGCGCCGTGAACTGAGGAATGAGATTGTGCCTCTGGAAAACGAATCCCATTCTAAGCCCGCGGAAACGGCTGAGCTCATCCGCTTTCATAGCAGTGATGTCATTGCCGTGAATGTAAACGTGACCCGAGTCACAGGAGTCAAGACCCGCGCAAATGTGGAGAAATGTTGACTTACCCGAGCCGGATGAGCCGATGATCGCCACAAATTCGCCCGGCTCAACCTTGAGGCTGACTCTGTTCACCGCAGTAATAACATGGTCGTACTGCTTATAGTATTTTATAACATTTTCGGTCTGAAGCATGAATTTTGATTCTTCTTCCGCCATGTTCATTTTAATTTCTTTTTTTGCCATTATCTGATTCCACGCCTTTCTGAATACTCAATACATATTGGGGGATCATTCGTCATCGCCGTATTCGGCACCTGCACCGCCATTCTGGAGAGAACTGCGGTACTTCGCATAACTGCGGTAGGGGAAATATGCTGAAAGGAATCCGCAAGCTACTGACATTACAACGCTTGTAACGATTGCATACCAGGGCATATAGAATACATAGCGGATATTATCTCCGGTAAAGTTCGGCATTACTACGTTATACAGGTAGAACAGCGCGTAGCTTCCAAGATAGCTGAGTGCTATGGATACGATCAGCGACAATGTTGCCATTGACAAGCCTCCCTGTATGTAGATGGATCTGATCTCGCTTCCAATCGCACCGACAGACTGGAGAATGTTGAATTCGCGTTCTCTCTTTTTGTAGTACAGTGACTGGGAGAAGAACCAAACCAGAGGAGAGATACACAAAATCAGGAGTGAGATGGCAATGTAGAGATCATCGTAATGCTTGTCATCTGCAATCTGGTTTTCCATTGTAGTGCCGAGGTTTGTCACCTTGATTCCGCCGTAGTAGTGGCTCCACTCAAAAAGAGCATAGTCCAGAGCATCAACCTCTTCAATCGTGCTGCCGGGCTCAACATAGATCTCAACTAGCTCATTGTCAGGCTCATTGCCGGCAAGCGTAACGTAGTCATCCATGCTGAGGTAGATAGGCAAACCGCTGCTGGGAATGTCATGTATAACCGCGCCAACTGTAAGGTCGATATATTCATATCTGAACACCTTAAGCTGTTCTCTGAGCAGTAGCTTTCCGGAAAGATTAGACTCCATAGCACGCACCTGACCGGTCTTTACCGCTATGCGTATAACGTCGCCAACCTGGAAATCGAACTTTCGTACATTGGATATGGAGTCACCGACGATAACGTATCCCGGCTGACTGAGGCAATTTAAGTCTCCCGTGTAGGTGTAGTCCTGAAGAGTAACGACCTGCTCCTCGGTGAGTGCTGTATATACAACCTCATTAGTCACACGAGCATCACCGTGACCCTTGCGGAATTGACTTCCCTTATCCTTAAGCATACCGGTAAGCGGGAGAACGTCGTTTTGGCTTACCACAATGTGCGAACCAACTTCAATAGCCTCAATAGAGTTGTCCTTGATCTTTATCGCGTGGATACCGTCCATTGCGTACAGTTCTTCGCTGAATGCTTCGTCATAAGTGTACCCAAGCTCACCAAAGTCTACTTCCCACTGTGCTCTGGGATAATTTATGTCCGTCTTGTATATCTCCGACATATAAAGACCCATGATAAACATAGCGCAGAACACGATTGCGGTTGTAAGGAGTTGGATGTTGTATTTTCTGAATCTCCAGATGGAGTAAAATTCGTATCTGGTCGGGAATTTCTCGCCGAAAATGCTGAGAGACTTCCAAGGAGAGGAAACAAGGTTGGAGTTGTCCTCGGTAACGATAAGAGACATGGGATCCTTGACGGAAATAAACTTCATGGGGGTCCATACCGATGCCACTATTACCGCCAATGTAAAGAAGAACACCTTGAATATTGAGAGTGCGCTGAACACAAATGCTGTAGTCGTGCCTCTGAATATGAGATAGGAAATCAAAGTGGAGACCGCATATGACGGAATGAACGTAACAACAAGTATTACAAACAGCTCCCAGAATGCCGTGCTGAACAGCATTTTGAAGTCGGCACCGAAAGTCATGTACACACCGTACTGGAATTTGTACTGGTTCAACCTGATATTATAGAGGGATGTGAGCAAGAAAATGCACAGCACCAGAAGTATCACCGTCACCAAAACAAAAGTCCATGCATTTGCGCGAACGTTATTCTGGAATGTCATCAGAGGAGATTCAACTATGACATACTCGCCGAGTGCGTCCATCTTTGTGCCGTAATTGATATTAAATGTTTTTTTAGCCGCATCAAGGTCATCTCTGATAAACCTGATATATACGTCAAATTCTCTGTCAAGAATGATCTGGTTGTAGTATTCGTCAACACGCACGATCTCATAAATGATGTTACTCTTGAACAGCTCATTTGCGCCATTATAGAGGATTGTATACTGAGACTCATTTACACCCATAAATGACATATGGTAGTCATACTGCTGTGACACGCGGGCATACTCCACATCGTTGTTATTGTCATTCGATACCGTCATCATACCGAACAAAAGCTGTACGATTATTATCGCAACAAAGAAGCAAAGATACTGCTTGAAGTTAAAGAAAACCGTTTTCCATGCAGTTTTTATGCTTCTTCCAAGATATTCAAGTACTCTTTCCAAAGCCAAAGTGGCAAGCCACGAAAGCAAGCCGTCCTCCAATAGAATTTATTTACACTTGTAACTATATTCGTGCTTAATCAGTTTATTATATCATGGATCAAAAGGTTAATTATACGTTATTTTGTAAATTCAAGCAGTTTTCGTGAATTTGCAGTGTAGAAATTTGCTCAGCATATTTGTGCAGTTTGGATAAAGTTTGGCCTATGCTATGAAAAAACGCCTGATTTTCAAATTGATTCTTCTCTGGGTATGAGTTATAATGTTATCGTAAGCTATAGCTCGCAAAACAATAAACGAAATAAGGAGCTTTTATGGAAAAATACTACACAATAAACGACATAGCCGAAATGACAGGACTTTCCGATCGCACTCTTCGAAATTATATCAAAAGCGGTACACTTCAAGGCGAAAAGATAGACGGCATATGGCAGTTCACTGCGGAGGAATACTGCAGCTTCATCTCCGACAAAAATGTGATCCCCTCTCTGCGCGCAAGAAAAAATGCTCTTATCTACGACTTCATCCTTGACGAGAAGAAGAGGAATGAGGAGATATGCGGTATTATAGACATCCCCGCAGAGTCAAGAGAAGCGATGGAGATATCCGACTTTTTCTGTCGAGAAGTAAACGAGACAACAGGGACGGTGAAGATGTATTTCACTCATCGAGGAAATCACGCTCGAGTCATGCTCAGCGGAGACGCGCAAGTTGTTGCAAAAATAATCGGGAAATTTTACGAAAAATAAACGCACACAACAAAAACCCGAACGTACTCTTTTGTACGCTCGGGTCATTTTTATTTTTCATCAAGATACTTCTTCAGCTTCAGTATCGCCTGTCGGTAGCCTTCAAAGCCGAGGCCTGCTATGGTCTCAACTGCAACGTAAGACACAAACGAATGCTGTCTGAATGTCTCGCGGGTAGAAATATCGGAGATATGCACCTCATATGTGGGAATGGCAACGGTTTTCAGCGCATCGAGAATGGCAACACTTGTGTGAGTGTACGCCGCAGGGTTGATAACGATGCCGTCAACCTTGCCGTATGCCTCCTGGATCTTGTCAACTATCGCGCCCTCATGATTTGACTGAAAGGTCTCGTATTCCACACCGGCCTCATCACAAGCCTTGCCGATAAAGTCAAGGAGCGCCTCAAAGGTCTGTGCTCCGTAAATATCAGGCTCTCGGATTCCGAGCATATTGAGATTGGGTCCGTTGATTATCAAAAATTTCATAAGCCGATCATCTCCATAATCTTATTTGCATTCTCCTGGGGTGTGCCAAAGAGCTCAAATTCAACGTCTGCCGCATCTGTGTAGAACGGCAGTCTGGTTTTATACATCGTCTCAAGGGAATTTGTCTGCGACAGCGGGCGTCCGTCCTTTGCCAGGGCATTAATGTCCCGCTTTATGAACACCACCGTGCTGTTCTGACGTAATGCTCTGCGGTTTTCTTCTCTGATAACACATCCGCCGCCCGTTGCGATAACGAGAGAGGAGCGCTTTGCCACCTCGGCAGTCGCCTTTGTCTCAAGGTCTCTGAAGTATCCCTCACCGTATCTTTCAAATATCTCGGGGATGGGCATTTTTGCCATGTTAACGATATATTCGTCAAGATCAACCAGCTCTCTGCCCGTTTTCTCGGCAATGATTCGTCCGATAGTGGTCTTTCCGCATCCGGGCATACCTACAAGGGTGATGTTTTTTGTTACTCCTTCAATCTTTGCCTTTATCCGATCTATTTCAGAGTCGTCTATCTTCTTGCCCGTGAAGTATTCCGATGCCGCCTTCGCCTGTGCTACAAGCATCGAGAGTCCGCCTGCGCATTTGATACCGCGCTTCTCTGCGTCAAGCATCAATGCTGTTTTAGCGGGGTTAAATATTATATCAGCCACGCCGCACAGATGCTCGAAAACGTCAAGGGACACGGAAGAGGCACCGTTATTCGGGTACATTCCCACGGGGGTAGTGTTCACTATCACGTCTGCGTCTCTGTGGATGTGGATATTTTCGTAATTGTTCTCCCCACTTCGGGATATGACAACGATCTCTCTCGCACCTCTGTCAGCCAAAAGGGTTTGCGCAGTCAGTGACGCCCCGCCTGAGCCGAGTACGAGGACCTTTTTGCCCTGCACTTCAATTCCCGCAGAGTCCAGCATGTAGCCGAAGCCGTAGTAGTCTGTATTATAACCCAAGAGCTTGCCGTCTGCTCTGCGCACTATAGTGTTAACCGAGCCTATACGCGCCGCTTCGGGAGATATCTCGTCAAGGTACTGCATCACAGCAATTTTGTAGGGGATAGTCACGTTTGCGCCGTCAAATTTCCCTGAGCGAACGAATCCCTCAAGCTCATTCTCCTGTAGCTCAAACAGCGAATACTCATAATCTGCAAGTTCTGCGTGTATCTGTGGAGAGTAGCTGTGGCCGAGAGTCTTGCCAATCAGTCCGCATCTCAATTTAGCCGTCATCTTTCCATATCCTCTCTGTCCAGTAGCGCATCAAACACCGCAATCGCCGCCACCGCTTCGAACACGGGAACAGCTCGCTGAACGATGCAAGGGTCATGCCGTCCTGTTACTGTCATCTTCACGTTTTCCATTGTGCGGAGATTCACGGAATCCTGCTCCTTGCCAATGGATGGAGTAGGCTTTACTGCAGCGCGGAATATCAGTGGCATACCTGTAGTCATTCCGCCGCAGATTCCGCCTGCATTATTTGTTTTGGTGGTAACTGTACTGCCGTCTGTAACGTACGGATCGTTGTTTTCCGAGCCTCTCATAGTGGCTGAAGCAAAGCCTGCACCGAACTCAATGCCCTTTACTGCAGGTATGGAGAACACTGCTGATGCAATCCTGCTCTCCATGCCGTCAAAAATGTGCTCGCCAAGGCCAACCGGGAGTCCAACAATAGCACACTCAACAACGCCACCCACGGAATCAAGCTCCATTCGCGCGTCGTCGATAACAGCCATCATTCGCTCTCCTGCCTCCTCGTTAATTACGGGAAACTCACGGCAAAGGATCTTCTCAAAATCGTTTTTTGTTACGCTTATCGGATCAAAGCGATTGTCTTGCACACCGCCTACAGCCTCGATATGTGCGCCAATGAAGATGCCGCGTCTTGCAAGCTCATCCTTCAGAATTCCGCCGATGACGCACATCAGTGAGGTGAGTCTGCCCGAAAAATGACCGCCGCCGCGTAGATCAACAGCTCCGCCCGACTTGATTATTGCAGGATAGTCCGCATGAGACGGACGCGGGATATTTACGAGTGACGCATAGTCCCCCGAGCGCTGATTCTCGTTACGGATAACCGCACGGAGCACTTCCCCATTTGTGGTCATGATTTCATCCACACCAGAGAGGAACACGGGTCTGTCCGATTCTTTTCTGCTTGTTGAGAAGCGATTGTGCCCCGGAGCGCGTCTTTCCATAAAAGTGAGAAGTGAATCACAGTCGATAACAATACCCGCTGGGAGATTTTCAGCCACAAGCCCAATTTCACTGTCGTGTGAGCCACCGTAGATGCTGATTTTCAAGCTCTTGCCGTAGTATGTCATCGTCTTCACCTCTTTTTCTCAATATTACTTGCTAATTTTCTCAAGATCCCCAAAAAATGCGGGGTATGATTTGTTTACTGCCTCCGCGTCTACAATAGTAACGCTGTTTATGCACACACATGAGGCAACAGCTGCCGACATCACGATACGGTGGTCGTTATAGGACTGTGCCGTGCCGCCTTGCAGCATTTCTTTTCCGTCTATTATAAGGGAGTCGCCGTCAATTTTGATGTCCGCTCCCAGGTTTCCGAGCATTTCACTTACTGTAGCCAGTCTGTCGCTTTCTTTGAGCCTAAGCCGCTGACAGTTTTTGATAACCGTTGTTCCATGCGCAACAGATGCAATAGTAGAAAGCACGGGAACAAGGTCGGGGATATCCGCTGCATCTATCTCGATACCGCTAAGGGTGTTTTTCTTTACGGCGATACCATTTTCAGTGACAGCGCAGTCTGCACCGAAGTGTTTGAGAATGTTCAGCACCTCGCGGTCGCCTTGAGTGGAGTTTATATTAAGTCCACCCACAGTAACACCATCATGAGACAACGCTCCGCAGCAGAGCATAAACGCAGCATTTGACCAGTCTCCCTCAACTGTAACAGAGCGAGGAGACAGATAATTCGACGGCCCTACCGTAAATCTGTTTCCGTCGTCTACGGGAGTCACGCCAAAGCTCTTCATTGATGCAAGAGTCAAGTCAATGTAAGGTCTCGACTCTACCTTACCTGTAAGTGTAACAGATGCGCTCTCATTCAGCAGCGGCAGAGCGAGGAGAAGTCCTGTAGTAAACTGGGAAGAGATGCCGCCGTCAAAGGTAAAGTCTCCTCCACGAAGCTTGCCGCTTACCGAGAGAGGATTTGATCCCGCATCTGACAAAACCGCACCGTGTTCAATCAGTACCTCTCTGAGCGGAGACATAGGACGGGTGGGAAGTCGGCCTTCCATTTGGAATTTTACATTTCGGCCAAGCGCAAGCACCACCGGAACCATAAAGCGCAGGGTGGAGCCGGATTCGCCACAATTCAGTATGGCAAAATCGTCCTCTTCATTCTTGGCAGATCGGTCTATAGGAGTAACGTCAAACCACTCGCCGTCATAGTCGATCTTTGCTCCGAGAGCAGTAAGACAACGGGCGGTGGCATCAATATCATTGTTAGTCTGGGGACAGCGAATTCTCGTAGGTCTATCCGCAAGCGCCGCACAGATAAGCAGTCTGTGTGCGTGGGACTTTGACGGGATCGCATCAATATATCCACTCGGTACAGGGCGGTTGAGAGTTACGTTCATTCTTTCACACCGTCCTTGATTATGCCGAGCAGATCTGTCACAGGATAATCGTACAACTCACTTCTGCCCATCTCCTCGGGAATTACGAGCGTTATGTTGCCTCCGCGCTTTTTCTTGTCGTGAAGCGTGATCGAATACATGTCTTCTGCCGAATATTCTTTGTATAGATGCGAGTCCAGTCCGTATTTTTCGATCAGTCTGTCAAGTCGAGTCAAAACGTCAGATGAGCATATACCGCGACTTACTGCCGCACGGGTGATGATGTGCATACCTGACGCTACTGCCGCACCGTGATGTATTTTGTACTCCGCCAGTGCCTCCATTGCGTGACCGACAGTGTGACCGAGGTTTAGCTTCTGACGCTCGCCCTTATCATATGTATCGCGGGCAACAATGTCCACCTTATCCTGCACGCACTCGGCAATAACGTCTTCGATCCTGTCAGATATATCTCCGTCCAGCAAGTCAAGAAGTCGAGGATTGCCTATAAAGCCCATTTTGATAACCTCAGCCATGCCGTCAGAGAAGAATTCTTGAGGCAAAGTAGAGAGCACGTTCGGGTCGCAAACTACAAGCGAGGGCATGTGGAATGCGCCAACGAGATTTTTACCGGAGACAAGGTCCACCGCAGTTTTTCCGCCAACAGATGAGTCCACCGATGCCAGCAAAGATGTGGGTATCTGTACGAATTTTATTCCGCGAAGATATACAGCCGCCGCAAAGCCTGTCATGTCTCCTGTAACTCCACCACCCAGCGCAAAGATGACGTCTGTGCGTGTAAGTCCTTCTGCGCAAAGATGGTTGAGCAGTGCTTCGAGAGTAGTCATGCTTTTGCTCTCTTCGCCTTGAGGAAATACGAAGTCAGCCGCTACGTCAAATCCTGCCGCCGCAAGACTGTTACGCACGGGCTGGGCATACAAAGGGTGCACGTTGTCATCCGATACGATAACGCATCTCGACGGCTTTATTACCTCTGATACCAGCTCGCCCACACTACAAATAGCACCGCGCTCAATTATTATGTTGTATTTTCCTGCGTCGATTATCATGGCTATCTCCGTTATGTGTTATTTTCAGTCTGCCAGCTCTTTTGCGATTCTTCCCTCTCTGAGAAGCTCTGTCATTTTTTCTCTGTCACCGTTCACAAGAGCATTTCTGTATTTTGTCAACTCACCGATCAAGAGATCAATTTCATTTGTAAGATTGTCGCTGTTTTCCATAAAGAGCTCTGCCCACATATTCTCGTTAAGCAGTGCAACGCGAGTCATATCCTTGTAGCTTCCCGCCGACATACCGCTGTGAGCAGTTGCACGGGGACTCTTGATGTATGCGTTTGACACAACATGGGCAAGCTGTGAGGTGAATGCGATCATCTCATCATGCTTCTCTGCTGTAGTGTAAGTGATCTTACCAAATCCTGCGGGTGAGAGTGCCTGCTTGATTCTGTCATACAGCGCAATGTCGTCGTGCTTCGGAGGAACGATTACCATAGGCTGACCCACGAAAAGATCCTCACGGGAGTTTTTGATTCCCGCAAGATGGGTACCTGCCATGGGGTGACCGCCTGCAAATGTGTAGCCGTATTTGTCTGCCATAGCAAAGCCTGTCTCACAAACGATACGCTTGTTACCGCACAGATCTATTACGAGTGCGTCACGTGAGATATACTCTGAATTGTTCTTGAGCCACTCAACTGTCGCCTCGGGGCAGATTGCGATAAGAATCAGGTCGCATTTTCCGATATCGCCTGTATTTTCCAAATTTCCGTTAATAATGCCCGACAGCTCTGCCCAGCCCTGTGTTACCTTATGGGTATCAAGGCCGAGGACTGTGTGTCCTGCGTTGTGGTAAGCTCTTGCCATTGAGCCGCCGATGAGTCCTAGCCCGATTATTCCGACTGTCATGATGTTCACCTCTTATTTCAAATATCCGCCTTAAAGTGCTGTAAGAACGCGGTTTACTGCATTCATCACGTCTCCGAACTGAGCGGGAGTGAGAGACTGAGGACCGTCGCACAGAGCCTTCTGGGGATTGTTGTGAACCTCGATCATAAGACCGTCAGCACCGACAGCAGCAGCACCGAGAGCCATAGGCTTAACAAGACGGGAAAGTCCTGTTGCGTGGCTGGGGTCAACAACGATGGGAAGGTGTGTCAGCTCCTGAAGCATGGGAACAGCGGAAAGGTCAAGTGTGTTTCTTGTGTATGTCTCGAAGGTACGAACGCCGCGTTCACAGAGGATAACGTTCTCGTTACCGCCTGCCATGATGTATTCTGCACTCATGAGGAATTCCTTGAGTGTGTTAGCAAGACCGCGCTTTAAGAGAATGGGCTTCTGTGTCTTGCCAAGTTCCTTGAGAAGCTCGAAGTTCTGCATATTTCTTGCGCCAACCTGAATAACGTCAACATCTTCAAATAGAGGCAGGTGAGCCGCGTTCATGATCTCTGTTACGATAGGAAGGCCTGTTTCCTTCTTTGCTTCAAGGAGAAGCTCGATGCCGTCAGCACGAAGTCCCTGGAAGTCGTAGGGGGATGTGCGAGGCTTGAACGCACCGCCGCGAAGCATGGTAGCGCCCGCAGCCTTTACTGCTCTTGCAACCTCAAGGATCTGTTCCTCGGATTCAATGGAACACGGTCCTGCGATAACTGCAAAGATGTTACCGCCCACAGATGTTTTGCCGGAGATGTCAATTACAGAATCATCGGGATGGAACTTACGGTTTGCGCTCTTGAAGGGGTCGGAAATCCGCTTTACGGACTCAACGATATCAAGACCGGAAAGCATATCAGCGTCAACCTTTGTAACGTCTCCGATAAGTCCTACAACTGTCTGGAATTCGCCTGTATAGATGTGTGCATCCACACCCTGAGCGCGTATCCACTCACAGAAATTGTCAAGCTGCTGTTTTGTTGTTGAACTTTTGAGTACTGCAATCATTTTTTTGCCTCTTTCTTATTATGTTAGTTATAATTATTTACTGTTTTTGGTTTACAAAACGGAAAACGGGATTGCCCAGTGCCTATACTGAGGAATCCCGCTTATATATCTTATGATATAAAAACCAAATGGCCAGCACAAACACTCTTACATTTTACAGTGTAAAAAAGTAAGAGTAATAATAAAAGCTGTTTGCGAAG
>SVSK01000047.1 GCA_015064345.1 Oscillospiraceae bacterium
TGGCCTCGTTCTTTTGCTTGGCCTCGTTCTTTTGCTTGGCCTCGTTCTTTTGCTTGGCCTCGTTCTTTTGCTTGGCCTCGTTCTTTTGCTTGGCCTCGTTCTTTTGCTTGGCCTCGTTCTTTTGCTTGGCCTCGTTCTTTTGCTTAGCCTCGTTCTTTTGCTTGGCCTCGTTCTTTTGCTTAGCCTCGTTCTTTTGCTTGGCCTCGTTCTTTTGCTTGGATTGGTCTTTATCCTTGGTTTGATCTTTATCCTTGGATTGGTCTTTATCTTTGGTTTGATCTTTATCCTTGGATTGGTCTTTATCTTTGGTTTTGTCCTTATCCTTGGTTATTTCTGTATCCTTCTGTTCAGGATCATTATTTATCTCACCAGAACTTTGATCAGGTGAATTATTTGTCTCGTCATATTTGGCAGGATTTAATAATTTTCTTCTACCCGCAGAGTCTGCTAATTGCCATGATTCTCCGGTGTTACTAACAACGTTATTTTTATACCCTCCATTTGTAACATATTGCTCTCCGCCACCGCCACGAATAACTGCATCCTCTCCGCTAACCATCGCGTCAATTGTAAAATTGGGCTGTGGGGCAACAGTACCACCAATCAAGTCACCTGTAGCTTTGACTCGATCTGCTCGAAGCATATCATTTCCATAATAGTCAGTTTTCTCATACGACAAATAATCACCTTTGTCATCTTTTTGAAATTCATATTTTGAACCATTCGTCGGTAGAGCCAGTTTGTTTATACCTTTTGCATTGTCAAAGAATGGCTCCTTGGCAAGGAAGTTACCGGAAGCATCCCCACGCGAGCTGTATGCAATTAAATCCTCTCCGCCCGGATTGGCATGTTTGGCAAAAGTGTCCGACGAAAGACTATCATCTCTATAAGGAGACCACCGATTATGAGACTCTTTAATATCGCGTGCAGTATCATCCGGAATATTTCTTTCTTGCATCAATCTGTCAAAGTTTTTTGATGAGAAATCATGTTTATCATAGCTTAAACCATTGCCTTCATTATTTGCTAATCTAGCACGTCTACTTTCGTCAATATTGTCTTGAATTCTTTTTCTCATTCCGGAATTGGGCCCATCAATTTGAGATGAACTCGGCTTATTGAGCTCCCAATTCATAGCATCTTGACCTTCTTTTACGCCTTCACTATCAAAGCTCAATGCATCCGCACCATCCGTAGCAGCACTATATTTTTCGTAATCGCTCTTGAAAGCATCTGACGGCCTGGTCTCCAATCCATTTCTGAGGAAACTTTTGTTTGTATCCGGAGCCTCGCCAATAAAGGTTTTATTAGAATCATACGGATTTCTAAATTCAAGTCCCATGTCGGCAGCGGAACGCTCTTGATTTGTTGGTGAAAAGAGAGGCATATTATCAATTGTGTTGGGAGAAACTTCTGCTACGAAGTTAATCCCTCCCATAACAAGTTGACCAATCTCTATGGTAGTCATAAGTTTAGTAAAAAATCCCACAAAAATCACCTCGTATGTTTTACATAAATCAAATCATAATTAATTAACTCAACTGCTGCATCAATTACCGCAGTAGTATCTAAACCGCTCTCTGTTGCAATGTCGTACAAAGTTTTTCTACCGTCCGCGAATCTCCAAACCATCATCTGCGTTTCCGTTATGTATATCGGAGTTCGGCCTAACATTATTGCATGCTTCTTATCTACAACTGCGCCAAAACCTTGACGATATGGAATACATTTCAAAAAAGCATCACAACCTACTTTTCCGCCAATGTCTATTACGCATTCCATATTGCCCAAGATAAAGCCGATTTGTTCATCAGGCTGCTCTTGCGGCATATTCGCCCAATAGTTAAACAGCTCCTGGGAAATTCTGACATGGTCAATACCGCTATCGATCAAA
Organism: Oscillospiraceae bacterium; assembly: GCA_015064345.1. Taxonomy (GTDB): domain Bacteria; phylum Bacillota; class Clostridia; order Oscillospirales; family CAG-272; genus UMGS1696. The sequence continues at coordinate 1,895 of SVSK01000047.1, forward strand.
TAAAAGATTTTTCCTTCTTCATCTGAATAACCCATGGGATGTCCAATATTAACATATCTCGGCTCAGAACAATACGCTTCAGCAACAGATTCGAGTTTCTTTGCAGCAACTTTCATTCCGCAATTTCCACAAAACATTTCATCCGCTTCAATAATAGCCCCGCATGAAGTGCATTTGTTTTGAGGGTCTACTATGTACGCCTCATCATTTTTTATTCCGTTATTTTCATGCTCTCGTTTATCGATATTTTGAAGTTCATCATTCTTTGGGGATCTGAAAAAATTAATCATGTTAATCTTCTTTCACAAACTATTGTTGATTTCAATTATATGAGTCCAAAAAAGTACGCCTTTGAAGAATTATTCAGATTCTTAAGGTCTTCCGCAGTTTTGATGTTATACTTATCAGCCTCTGCTGTGCTGAGAGACAAGCTGTAGCTGGATGATGTTATTTGAGAATAACTCTGAGTTACTTCCAATGTCATCTTATCAAGCATAGTATAGCTGCTCGGCTGATTAATCCACGCGACCGGTTCAAGCTCTATTTCACAGTTGCCGTTTTTAGCTTTGTCAACAATCTGTCCTTTTACTGAATATTGACCGAACTTACCGTCAGCATAGAAACTGAATGTACCTGACAATTCACCCGATTCGGAGCAGGAAGTGAATTCTATAATAGCTTCTCTTTCTTTGCCGCTTGCCTTATATGTACCGCCAAACGCTCTGATAAGCTGGGGTGTATAGAGGTCTTTGTCCTTTCCTACATTCTCAATATTACCGGATGGAGTATATTCGCCCTCGTCGAAGGTTGGAATTTCATTACCACTGCATGAATACAACAGCGCACCAATCGAGCCTCTAAATATCAAGAAAATCACAAGCACAACAATTGCGATGGTAAGCTTCTTGTGATTCGTTACGAAGTTCTTGATCGCGCCCCTTACCTTGCTCTGGCTCTTTTTAAGTGCAGCTTGACTCTTTTTCTTTGCTTCATAAGCCTTTCGCTTTGCTTCAATATCAAGAGACTCAACCTTAGTGGTATTGCAATTAGGGTTGTGACAAACGTCGTGAGTGTTGTTAGCGCCACAGCCAACGCACTTCCAATAGTTCTTTTTGTATTCGGGCTCGCTTCTCAGGTAATCCTTTGTCTTTCCAATATCTCCCTGCATTAGCACGAGTGCTTCAACAGCAGACTCGGGATCACAGTCGAGCTCATTAACGAGCTTCATAACCGTTTCCTTTGATGCATACTTCGCCTGAAGTGTCTGACCGCCCTGAACTTTTTCTTTTGCGGACAGTTTCTTCTTTACAGTTTCATATATCTCATCCACGAACACGGGACTTCCGACGTCATATGACTGGATTCCCAAAAGCTCCTGTGGGAATACCTTGTACGGGTCTCCTCCGATATACGCAGGTATCAGCGATTTGTTGGGGTCGTTCTGCGAGAGGATGAGGAATCGTCTCCACTCGTTCTTGACCCATGTCGCTTCGATATACTCCCTGGAGCTGCCGAACAGTACCATCACTCTCGCCGAATTGAGCGCTGCGAAAATGTACGGCTCGTATTTCTCACCCGCTACAGCTCTAAGCGATACCTCAGCGAAGAATACACGCACTCCCTTTTCTGTCAGGAACATATACAGCTTCTTTGCATACTCGCTGTCCCTGGTTCTTAATCCGTTTGCATCAGTTCTTTTATAACTAATGAATACGTCATACGGTTTTTCCTGGTCAACAATTTTGAGAAAATCCTTTGATATGCGATCGATCTCAGTGGCTCTCTGCATATATCCTGCTCTTGCAGACTCACCGGCATATTTTATTGCAGCAAGATAATCCTTGTCATCAAATATTGATGTTCTATTTATTCGATTACATGTAGGCATCTGCTTATAGCTTATAGGATCCAGCTCATATCCAATGCCGTATCGGCAAAGTGCAATTCCCCAGTGTGCCTCTGACTGTGTGTTATCTTCCGCTACTATCTGCTTGTAGAATCGAATCGCTTCGTCAAAATCCTTTCTTCCCCAAGCATCATCCGCCTGACTGTATAGATTTGCAAATTGTACTCTGTTGTCATCAAGTTCAAAGACCTGACCACACGAGTCGCATTCTGCTTGCTTTGAGTACGGCTGAATTAGAAGTGTTCCTCCACAGTTTTTACAACGATTACTTTGTGCCACGGTGCGATCCTCCAGTTAGTAATATTCAATAAATTTTTCATTAGAACAATAAAAAAGTGCGCCCACCTAAGCAAGCGCACAAAAACGCGAGCTCCGATAGTCGCCAAACTTATCTTTGAAAATAAGTATAATCTCATACACAAAGCGGAGTTTGCCTTTTTCCGAGTCTGTACTTTGTGTACGAAACTATGCAGAAAAAAGCATACTTCTCCCCTAAAACAAGGGATAATTACACTCATTTTCATTATTCGACTAGTTTGGCGTAATAATTATAACATATTTTTAACACTTTGTAAACAGAATAACCGATAATTATTGCATTTTTTTGCAATAATATGCATTTATCCCAATAAACATACAAAATAATATCTCAGAATACATTGTTTCGGAAATTCACTTGACCCGACACCCAATAGAATAACTCTTTATTGCAAGGGACATCTTTCAGCTCGTAAAAGGTTCTCTTTGCTTACATAAATATGGCATGAACAGCACGCAATTCCAAATCAAAAATCCCCTATCATCTTTGGATAATAAGGGATTATTCGATATTAGGGGCGTATTTATATACATTGCTTCACTCTAATGCAATTGCCCGACATTTTGACCAATCCAACAAAAAAGCACCTGCCGAAGCAAGTGCTGTTTTTGGTTATGTAATTGCTGTAATGGGATTAGTTGAAGTCCATAACTTTCCAAGAAGCGCCTTCTTTGATGAGTTCAACGGTAATTTCCATTTCGTCCTTATCGCCATCTTCATCCTTGTAAGTTACCTCAAGTGTTACGGTAGCCATGCCCTTCATTTTGTTGACATTGTACTTACGGTTAAGACCTTCATCTTCAAAGTCATCCTTATCGTACTCTTCCTTCATTTCTTTCCAAGCATCCTTGGCCTCATCCTTGTAGTCTTTGAAGTCATCTTTGTCCATCTTTTCAACATCGTCTACCTTAATGCTCTTGATCTTGCAATCATCAAACATATATTCGAACATTTCTACTGCAAGCTCAGCATACTCTTCCTTCGCATCTTTGGAGTATACGTCTGTGAGGAGAGCCATTACCTTCTTTTCCTTGCCGCTTTCAAGTGCATTAACAAACTTCTTAGCAACAGACTTGGGGCTTCCGCCGCCGCTGAGGATACCGATGAGGAGACCGATCACAACGATTGCAGCAAGTACCATTGCAGCGAGCTTGCCATACTTCATGAGGTTATCCTTCTTTGCAGGATCAACGTTGTTGTTTGCTACAGGACGGGGAGCAGGTCTTGCACCGGGGTTCTGCACGGGAGCAGCAAAGGGAGCGCCGCAGTTGCCGCATACTCTTGCGTTATCAGGCTGCTGGGAGCCACAATTTCCACAGAATTTTGCCATAATAATTACCTTCCTTAAAAAGTATTGTGTATTTATTAAATCTTACGAAATAATAACCGAAATAGTTGTTCAGATACGATTAGCCTTCGTATCTTGCGCCGCATTCACAGCAGAAAGCAGCGTCAGCTTCAACCGTTGCACCGCAAGCCTTGCAGATTCTTTCGGCGGGAGCAGCGGGAGCAGCGGGAGCAACAGGAGCGGCAGTGCCCATTGCCTGACCGCAGGTTGTGCAGAAGCGCATTCCCTTTTCAACAAGAGCACCGCATACGGGGCACTTATCAAACTTATCTGTGTCGAACTCGGGAACAACAGGCATCTGATTGCCGCAAGCATTACAGAAAGCCGCGCCCTTGGGTACATCCGCACCGCACTTATCACAGATTCTGATACCCTTGAGAACGTTGATCTGATCCTTATACTCTTTCATCGCTCTGCCGGATTCGATCACAGCTGCAACAAGTTCAGCAAAAGCAGGATCGGGATTGTTACCGCACTGAGCTACGTACAGCTTACCGATCTGGTAGTACAGATTCTTTATTTTCTTATCCTCTTCAGCAATAAGACCATTGAGCTTTGACACTTCAGCAATTTCGTTTGCCTTGTTTACCGCACTGTTTGCAGTGTCGGAAACTTTATTCTTAATATCATCCCAAAAAGCCATTGTATGTCCTCCAAAAAATGATAAATTATTGATTAATTCTTGCATAAAAACGGAATATATAGCACAAAGAATGCATATACAGTCCCATAATCTATAGTACTATTATACCATGCCCGTTATCCGTTGTCAATGATTAAACACCAATAAAATTCATAATATTTTCACAATTTGCTATGTTTTACGAAAAAAGCCCTCTCAATTTGAGAAGGCTTTGAATTATTAATGCATCTGAGGACGGGGTGCCCTCTGTTTCTTTGACTTAACGTACTTCTTATTCTGACGGGAGAGAATGAAAGAGTAGATGAAAGCTGCAAGAGCAATGATGATAATAAGAATCGCGCCGAATGTTGCCTTTGCTCTGCCATTTTCTGTATATGTAGCAAGAACAATGATCGTCCAGAACGCATCCCAAAGGAATGTAATTCTTGTAAGGACCATAAGAAGGGCACTGAGTCTGATCTTCGGGACGAAAGGAAGCAAAAGAACAACGAGTGCTACGATATGGATAACAGTAGTTACTGCAGGGATCGACTCAAGTCCATCCTCATGTTCCATGATCTCCGCCATATCCGCCGTAACGGTCTCACCGAATTCCTTACCCTGAATTATAGCGGAATTTGAAAACATAATAAAGCTGAGAACAAGCAGTACAACAAGAACAAAATAGCCAATCATTGCAGGGCCGAGCTTATATCTGAACTGACCGATATAACCGCTGTTATTGGTCGGTGCATATGCAGGCTGAGGTCTCGGCATAGGTCTCTGAGGAGCATTCATCGGTCTCTGGGGCGGTGTCTGAGGTCTCATCTGAGGATTTTGAGGTCTCATCTGAGGATCTTGGGGTCTCATCTGAGGATTTTGGGGTCTCATCTGAGGATTTTGGGGTCTCATCTGAGGATTAACGGTTCTCTGTGCCGCGGGGTTCTGAGCAGCGGCGGTGGGAGTACCGCACTTTGTGCAGAACTTGATGCCGTCGGGAAGCTGTTGACCGCATTTCTTACAAAACATAGTAGTCTCCTTAAAAAACAAACTCACAAAAACTGCCCGCTTCAGTAAATGCGATTTTTCCCGAAGCGTGAGCTAAATTGTTGGAATAATTGTAACACATTAACATACAAAAGTCAACATTGGCAACAAAAACTCTGCACTATATTATTTATATCGAAAAAACACACGATTAATCTGCAACCGTATTGCTTTTTTTGCGAGTCGATGATATAATTTAGTAAATACGTTTCATGGGGAGATATAGCCGTGATACTTGCAATTGATATTGGCAACACAAACATTACACTCGGCGGATTTGCAGATGACCGTCTCGATTTTGTTGCGCGTATTTCCACAGACCCAAAGAAAACCGCCGATGAATACGCTAGCTCCCTGATTCAGACTCTTTCCCTTTACAGCATTTCAAAAGATGCAGTAAGCGGTGCAATCATATCATCCGTTGTTCCGCCTCTTAATTCTGTAATGAAAAAGGCTGTCAGCTTTGTCTACGGCATTGATCCGCTCATCGTCGGTCCCGGAGTGAAAACAGGGCTTAACATTCACTGTGACAATCCCTCATCCGTAGGCTCAGACATCATATGCGCATCCGTTGCCGCTCACAGTATTTACGGCAGTCCCGCGCTTATTATCGACATGGGCACGGCAACAAAGATCATGGTTGTAGATAAAAAAGGAACGTTCATCGGTGTATCAATTATACCCGGTGTGCTCATGGGACTCAAAGCCTTGTCAGAAGGCACTGCACAGCTTCCTCAGGTCAGCCTTGAAGCCCCGGAATCAGTCATTGGCAAAAATACTGCAGACTGCATGAGAGCAGGTGTGGTTTTCGGAAATGCCGCAATGATCGACGGCATGATCGACCGCTTCAACGAGGAAATGGGAGTAAATCTGCCGGTTTATGCCACAGGCGGCTTGGCTTCCACAGTGATCAGCTACTGCAAGCACAGTATTACCCTTGACGAGCACATGGTGCTGAAGGGGCTGAACATCATCTACAAAAAGAATAATCAGTAACGTATATTGCTCCACCTGGAGTTAATAAAAAATTTATGCGTTGTACCGTTTTTACGGACGACAGCAAGGAGGTTCTATTATGAAAAAAACAAACGCAAAAAGAATGTCTACCGAGACTATGGTGCTTGGAGCAATAATGACTGCAATGGTTGTTATCTTGCAGCTTCTTGCAACATTCACTGCATTCTTCGGTCCATTCTCCACAGCAGTCGCGCTGATCCCGATCGTTATCGGTGCGGTTTTATGCGGCCCCGCAGTAGGCGCTTGGCTCGGCTTCGTCTTCGGAGTAGTGGTTATTGCCAGCGGAGGTGCCGCTCTGTTCATGGCATTCAGCATCCCCGGCACATTCATTACAGTACTCGTCAAGGGTACAGCTTGCGGTCTTGCAGCAGGTCTCATTTACAAGCTGATCGGCAAATGGAATCACTATGTGGCAGTAATTACCTCATCTCTTATTTGCCCTGTTGTAAATACAGGTGTGTTCCTGCTGGGATGCCTCATATTCTTCCTGCCTCATGATGCGGAGATCGCAGGGGCAGCGGGAAGCTCTGACAGTGGAATGGCATTGTTCTTCGGATTTGCCATGGCAAACTTCATTTTCGAGATCGTTATGAATCTTGTTCTCAGCCCGGTGATCATTAAGCTTCTTGATCTTAGAAAGAAAAAGAAATAACTCAAGCAAATACATAAACAGTCGTCTCACTGAGGGGGCTGTTTTTTTGCGCCATGATTTCGGAAACGGGTTGCAAAAGTTGGATTTCACCTCGTGTATAATGGTGTCACAACAAAGGAAAACGGCAAGCCGAAGCAAATCGAGTCGGTCCAAAAGGGTCGGAAACGAGCTGCAAAAACGGCAAACCCGGTGGTGTATAATAAGGCCACAAGATAAAACAAAAAAACAAATTAAACTTACTTAAATTTTTGGAGGAAAACAAAATGACAACAACTCTCAACCGCTACAACGCAACAGTACAGGACATCGCAATGATCACAAGAAACTACCTCGAATCCTCAGAAAACATGAACACTCAGTTCTTCCTTACCGCAGACGGCGGTGCAATCGTTCAGGGTAAGCTCCGCGGCGGTTCTTTCAAGCAGTTCATGGGTCTGGACAGAGCTACCACAGTTAAGATCACTCCCATCTCCGACACTCACGTTAACATCGAGATCGGCGAAGGCAAGTGGACCGACAAGGGCGTGGCAATGACAGTATCTCTCTTCGTTCTTTGGCCCCTCGCAGTTACATCCGGCGTCGGCATGTACAAGCAGCACAAGCTCCCCCAGAACATCATCAATGCTATCACAAACGGCCTCTTCGCTTACGTTAGATAAAACACTGCAAAATCCCAAGGAGAATCAATGGACGAACTTAACAACAAAAAGCAAATTCTCATATCGAAGTGCATGGAACACCTCTCAGAGCAACTTAAAGACAGCATTCCCGAAAATGGCAGCTTTCAGAGGCACTGCATTTTCTTCACATACCCGGGCACAACTCACGATGCAATTTTATGGATAGAAAACGCCGCAGGCTCCAGATACTTCTGTGTGGGAGTAAAAAAGAAGAACGATGACAGGCTCGTTCAACATTACATGAAACGCGGCACAAACGATGAGCTTGCAAAATATCTGCAATCAGATATTGCCGCCAAGGAGATAAGCACCTCACTTGAACAGCTGAGCGAGCGCGTCGATGATCTCGATTAATAAAAACAGTCCCATAGTTCTGTACTACGGGACTGTTTAGTTATTACTGAAGCATATACAAAATATACCAGCTGGGAACAAGTAGCGTGTCTGTTTCGGGAAGATAGAAGTAAACCGTATCATTTTTCCACTGAAGCGTCATCCAACAGTAGTTATAATACTTGAGCTCAACACTATCTTCTGTTATTGTGCTGTCTTCGCTGTATTTGAATCCAAGTGAATCGAGCAAATTCGCATATCCGCTGAGTTCCTCAAATGTAACTCCTCCGTACATCATCACAAATCCATCCGGTACGGTAGTCAGATCGTCTCCGACAACATTCAACTCGCTCTTTGCCGTTGCATCGTCATATCTATAGCTGTAAACTGCCATTTTGCCATTTTCAGTTTCCCAGTCAGGCAATGGAACGGGCATGAAATATTCCTCATAGTCCACAGCCACACTGTAAACCTCGCTCCAGTCACCCGTAGCATAAGCATCGGAAAACATTGCGTAGTTTGCGGAAAGCACGCCTGTAACAGCAGCCGAATCCACAATATTCTCTTCTTTCAAGTCGAGCACATCGGAGATTTCATCAGCCAGCATGTCATTGTCGGGATTCCATTCGTATTCACCTGAGAAAACCGTAGTTCCGCGCTCCAGCCAGCTCTTAAACGTCACGTTTTCCTCGCTCTCGCCGAGAGACAGCATTACCGCATTTGACATTTTCGCAATATAAAGGCAGTTAAGCTCAACCGTGGCCTTTCTCACCGCCGACCAATCCGAAAGATACTCAATTCCATACTTCCAGAAGCTGTCAGTCAGCAGAGAACGGACTATTCTTTCCCATACAGCGATATCGGTATCCAATTCGGTTTGGAGATTGCTGAAATTCATCGGAACAAATGACATATCAACTCCGTCCTCGGCAAGAACAGCGAGAGTCTCTGCGGTCAGTCCGCATTCCGCTGTTTCAATTTTACGAAGATCGTCCAAAGCCGCAGATGCCGCCGCGAGAGCACACTGAAGTTTGGGCACAGTGGGCTCGTTGCAAAACTCTTGTATATATCCGAGAGCCCACAGCTCGATTTCTCCCTTTGCATCTGTTATTGCAACAATTTTCTCCCATTCGCTTATTACGGAAGATACTGCATCAGGGTCAAGAGTCACCTCGTTCGCGGGCGCTTGGTCAGTATTGGGTGTTTCTGCTACGTTACAGCCTGAAAGAAGGAGCATCAAAGCAAGAGTAATTACCAATAGTTTTTTCATCATTCGTTACCTCTCATTCTGTCATATATAGTCAGCACCTCGGATGAGGCCAGCTCTACCAGTTTATCTCTACGCCTTGCAATCGCTGCCTCAAGATCGGCTGTAGTGCATTTTTCCGGTTCGCTGCCACTGATATCCGACAAGCCTCCCAGCGCCTCGATATAATAGACATAGTTTTGGCTGTCAGCTTTCTCCATTGCCGACAAGTGAGGATCAATAACAAGCTTATAAAGTGTGTCCGCCACCTGTGCATCAGCCAAAGCCAGCGCAGTCAGCTTTTCTCTGAAGTCGTCGCCGTATCTGTCGTTGTACGTCTTATTTGCCACGAGAAAATCCAGCACCTCAAGATAGTAAGCATACTCATACGCACAGGACTTGCCGTACTCAAACAGCTCTGTATATGCAATCTCGTTCATTCGATCGTATGACCACGGCATAACCTTGCCCGTCTCCATCATTCTGGAAAGAGCTTCCTCTGCCCACTCGGGACTTGTGATGAGTCCTGCTTCGCTTAAGGTGATGTGCTGTGCCAAGCGTGCGCTGAGATTGCTTCTGTATATCGTATAATTACTGTCATTTGCGCTGAGCAGTGATATCATGGTCTCGATCTCTCCGCTGAGGTTCATCTGAGCAGTGACCGCGCCTTCCATAACGGAGTGGGCATAATACTCATCATACGGCTGTGGGCGGACAAATGCATTCCACAAAATAACGGAAGACACAGCCACCACTATTACGCAACAAGCTGACAGCATCCACCGGGCAGCGCGTCGCTTTATTAGCTTTCTCCTGTTCTCGGCGTCAATTTTCACGAGATATTCTTCAATCAGCTGGTGAACACCTCTGTAGCCGCCTGAAGAGTCGCATACAAGCATACCCATGCGATAACGCAGCAGCTGACCTACGACAATACCGTACCATTCCTCACTGTGCCGAGTCTCACCGCGGATATCTTTGCTGTGACCTATCCAACGAGGGAAAAGCCTAAGCGTACCGCGAGACGAAAACACCTTGTAGCATCGCTCGACCACAGACATCATCTCCGGTCCGTCAAGCGATCTTTTCTTTCGCACTATCTCACCGCAAATTGCGGGAAGTACGAAGCGAAGAGCTGCATCCGCAAGCCATTTTTTAGGCTCGTTTTCTGAAAGTCCTTCAGTTTCTTTCTCGCACAGACTGTCGAAATAAGCATCAATCAGCTCATCTGACGTGCTGTACGGTATCTGCTTGCCCGTATTACCGGCAGTTCTTATGAATATGGAAAGCATCAATGGAGCCCTGAGCAGCTCACGCATTTCCTCCCCGTCCGGCATGAGTAACCCCTTGGCCGCCAAAGCATCACATATATCAGTGTGAGTCAGCTGCGCCATATCGAAGGTTGGTATGTCAAGACCTGCCGCATCACCTCTTGTGGTACAGCAGATCACCGTGCCCTTGAGCTTTGACAGCTCTGTCAGCTCTCTTTTCAAGGGTTCTGTGTCTCCTGCTGCTTCGTTTATACCGTCGATAAGCAGAACGTACGCGGGAATTTGTCCGTTTTTCGTGGTTATAGGTGTATCGAGAACCTGATTCAGCCTGTGTCTCGCATCCTCGAGTCTGCCGATCTCTCTGCCAAAGCGCAGGTCCTCAAGTATCCTGTTGCGGACGTATGTGTTACCGCTATCGCTGTAGTCATAGAGAGATATATACAGAAATGCGGGTCTTTGAGGAGAGTATTTTTTGCCCAGCGTCAGTGCAGTGTGAAGCAGAGCAGTTGTTTTTCCCATACCGCCGGGTGCACGAAGAACAATCGACTCCCCACTGTCAAGGCATCCGCTTATCGCATCTCTGACTGTTGTTAAGCTACCGTCGTTTTGAGCCAGGCGCATGGGGTAGAGAGTCGCTTCGTCGCAAATATAATGCATGGCAGGATTCTCTTTAACAAGTGCACTGATATTACGTTTACCCGCCTCCCACAGGGACGAGTGAGTAATACCGATTCCGTCAATTCTATCTATCAGTTCCAGCACGTCAGCACGCATGTCTTCAACTGTAGCGTATCTTCTGGAGCACATTCCCGCCAGACCGCGCTTCAGAATTTTGCGAACCGCGGCGGATACGGTTTCAGGTGCACCGTCAAGGAGCGGGCTGTCGTGAGCATCCGGGGGATTTTTGCACATAAGCTGGTAGGCACTGGGGGCCTTACCCATGAGTAGCCAATAGAATACAGCGGAAATAGAATATATATCAGAATGACATCCGATAGATGATACAGCACCGCTACGCACTTCAGGGGAGGTATATCCTTCCTTGGCACTGCAATAAAGTGCCCTGCCCTCACGGATGGTGTTTATGCTGTGAACACTGTTGTAGTCGATCAGATAGGTGCGGGCGTGTTTGCCTTCACCGACCCGCAGAATATTGTCTGGACTTATATCAAGATGCAGGTATCCCGATGAGTGGAACACCTCAGTCGCATCCAGTACGTCAAGCAGTACGTGTGCGACATCACGGAGAGTTTTCGCACCCTTTGCACATTCAGACTCGAGTGCCCTGCCACCGTCGTATCCCATTACAGTGTACAAAGTTCCACCGTAACAGAATGAGTTGATATTCGCGCCTATTCTGTCCGGAAAATGCTCCAGTAGGCGCAGATGCACTTCGTTGCCGCACTCAAAGCTGTATTTATGCAATTCAAAAGTGTCCTCACCGCCCGGCAAAACAGAGATATTCCCATTATCATCGCGGCAAACAAGACCGCCCTGGTGATACGGGAACATTTCCTTTATAAGAACATGGTGACAAAGCCCGTCTAAAAGTCCGTCATAATACTTACCCTTGTAAACGATGGCGTTGGAGCCCTTGCCCACCAAATATTCTATTTCACATTCCATACCGGGAAAGGACAATCGAGTCCCTGCCGGAAGCACTGTCCGTCTATCCATATTTTACCGCCTTGTAATCATATTCCGACACTTTGCCGTTACAAGTGTATTATATCCGAGGGAAAAAGTCAGTCTTGCAGATCGTTTCCGAAGTCGCGGAACAGGTCGGAAAGGAAGTCGGAAAGCTGGCTGTCAAGCTCGTATATATCCTCACCGCAGAGGCAGTATAATATCATCCAGTCAAAGGGAGCGCGAGGATCGATAGGTGAGAATCCGCAGTACTCAAGCATGGAGTTCATCTTCTGATAGAACTCGCGGAATGCCTCGTCTCCGTCGGAATCGGGATCGGGCAGATCGTAGAATTCGTCTGTGTCAAGATCCTCTTCAACGTCGTATGTAGCAAGGAACAGAAGCATCATTACCTTACGGTTAACGTCAACGTGTCTGTTCTTCATTCTTGACAAAGCGGACTCGCTGGGCCAATTTGCAGCAATACTGCGCTGGATGGCTGACATAGCGTTCTGATTTGCCTTGTCTGTTACGTCGGGAAGCTCGTTTTTGTGAAGATAATATCTGACGATCTCGCCGCAGGTGTATTTTCTGTCAGTCTCAAACCAATCCTCAAGCTCGGGGGATTCGAGATGATCCATCATTTCATTGAACATTGCATAAGCGCTGTTGTGCATCTTACCAAGGCGCTTCTCTGCACTGATAATGTATTCGGTAAGCTCATCCACAGAATCAAGCTGACCTACCTCTGCGCGAATAACCGAAGTGAAGCTGTCGGGAGAAACGTTTTCTGAATCCTCCGCAATCGCTATTCTGTTCATTATGTCACCGTAAAGTTTCTTTGCCTCAGTATACGTCATTCCGCGGTCAAGCGCATAGATATACACAAGCTCTTCGGGATTTCTCCAGTGCAGACCCTCATCGGAGACCATCGCAACAAAGGCATCCGCCTCAGAGAGAGTGAGTCCCAGCACAAAGCACAGCTCTATAGCGTCGGTTTTTGATATACTGCTCTGGCGGTCTGCGAGCCAGTTTCGAACCTTTTTGTCAATTGAATCTCTCTTTGCAGTAGGATTATTTGCGAGCAATCCCTCTGTAAGAAGCGAGCGAAGATCTCTACCCTTCGCAAACGCGCCCAGTTTATCGCTGAACTTGCGGAATTTGGCGCACTCCTCCAGCATTGCAACTGCCTCGCGGACTGACATTTCTCGGGAAGTTGCGCTTTCAAACATACCTCGGCTGATAGCTGTCATGTTTTCGTTCATAGCACACCTCAATAATCGACTTTTTATTATATTGTAGCACAGTAAAGTATGATTTGCAAGAAAAAGATACAAAAAACGGCACCGAACTATGCCGATGCCATCATTTTTATTGAAATACTAACAGTTACGCCTGTGCAGCGTCAACGATCTTCGCAAACTTCTCGGGAACGAGAGATGCACCGCCGATGAGACCGCCGTCAACATCAAGCTTTGCAAGAAGCTCTGCAGCGTTTGCGTCGTTCATGGAGCCACCGTACTGAATTGTGAGAGCTTCTGCAACGTCGTTGTTGTAAAGACCGCAAACAACTCTGCGGATGATAGCGCAAACTTCTTCAGCCTGGTCGGGAGTTGCTGTAAGACCTGTGCCGATAGCCCATACAGGCTCGTAAGCGATGATTACATCCTTCATCTGCTCAGCGGGAATACCTGCGAGGTCCAGCTTTGTCTGCATGGAAACGATCTCTTCTGTGATGCCTGCCTGACGTTCTTCAAGAACTTCACCGAGGCAGAGGATAACCTTAAGACCTGCGTCAAGAGCAGCGCGGGTTCTCTTGTTTACAGTTTCGTCTGTTTCACCGAAGTACTGTCTTCTTTCGGAGTGACCTACGATAACGTATTCAACACCAGATTCGAGAAGCATATCAGCGGAAATTTCACCTGTGAATGCGCCCTTCTTCTCAAAGTGAACGTTCTGTGCACCAATCTTTACGTTTGTACCCTTTGCTGCCTCTACAGCTACAGCGATATCAACGAAGGGAACGCAGAGAACAACCTCACAGCCGTTCTTGCCTGCAACAAGTGCTGCAGTTTCAGCGATTGCACTCTTTGCGGCAGAGGGAGTCATGTTCATCTTCCAGTTGCCTGCGATAATAACCTTACGGGATTCTTTTTTCATTTTAGTTTACCTCAATTGTTTATTATAACATGATTTGGGGGAGGTACAATAAGCATCTCCCCCGAATATTTCATTAATTATTTGTCAAGGAGACAAGCGATGCCGGGAAGTGTCTTGCCTTCGAGAAGCTCG
>SVSK01000048.1 GCA_015064345.1 Oscillospiraceae bacterium
TTGCAAGATAACCGCCGCGGGGCAGGCAACGCATTGCGCGCATATTGATATCCTTGTATCCGCGGTATGCGTCCTTCACCGTTGCCGAGGATTTGGTAAACGCCGGCGGGTCAAGGATGATGTAGTCGTACTCGCACTTCTTTGATTCAAGCATATCGGTGAGCAGCTTGAACACGTCGGTGCAGAGGAATGACATCCGATCGGTGAGCCCGTTCAGCTCTGCGTTCTTCTTTGTCTGCGCGATTGCAGTCTCGGAAATATCCACTGCGGTAACGTGCTCTGCTCCGCCAAAGTCTGATGCACAGTTAAGGGCAAAAGCACCTGTGTGAGTAAAGCAGTCAAGCACACGGCGACCTTTTGCAAGTCTGGCTGCCGCAAGTCTGTTATATTTCTGGTCCAGGAAGAATCCGGTCTTCTGCCCGCCTACATAGTCCACGTCATATTTAATTCCGTTTTCGTTTATGATAACGTGACCGGTGGATGTGTCAGTTATACCGAACCGCTCAGGGTGCCAGTAGCCAGTGAACTGCTCCATTCCCTCAAGCTCGCGGACCTTAACGTCGCATCTCTCATAAACTGCGGTGACATTTATGCCGTAGTCGGGGAGCATATCGCACAGGGCGGTAATGATAATATCCTTAACCTTTTCCGTGCCGAGGCAGAGAGTCTGCACAACCAGCACAGATTCAAAGAGGTCGACAGTCAGTCCCGGGAAGGAGTCCGCCTCACCGAAGATAAGACGGGAGCATTTCGTATCCTCTCCCATAACAGTCTTGCGGTAGTCAAGGGCATATCTCACGCGACGACGGTAAAAGAGCTCGTCGAACTTGTCGTTGGCATTGGTTGATATAATGCGGACGCGGATCTTTGAGTGGCTGTTGTAGTAGCCGGTGCCGATGAAGCGCTCCTTCGGAGAGAACACGTTTACAAGGGATCCGTCCTCGGGAGTGCCGTCAACACGGGTAACCTCGCCCTCAAACACCCATGGGTGACCGGTTTTAGCGTGGCGCTCACCTTTTTCGGTTATAAAAACGCGGGGAAGCTGTAACATATTGTTTCCTCAAATTATAGTGATTGATTCAAGTTTAACCTAAAACTGACTCATCATGTAAGTTTTGATAAAACTTTTTCAAAAGTTTTCGGGTTCAAAGGGCAGAGCCCTTGTCGACGTCCGCAGACGGCGAAACACTCAGGCATTCAAAGAAGTTCCTCTTTTTGGTTCTTTTTTCTCCTCGCTAAAGGAGAAAAAGAACATATGATGGATATGAATATGCGAAAAGAGAGAGTGAAAAAGTTGGATCAAAAACTTTCAGTAAAACAGCTTTTAGCCGAGTTTTTCGATGGCAACGATAAGGCTTTCCTTCTGTTCCTTGTACTTTTCAAGCTTTGCCTTTTCGCCGTCAACTACAGCTGCAGGTGCGCGGCTTACAAAGGATTCGTTTGCAAGCTTGCCTTCAGCTCTCTTGATTTCAGATTCAACTGTAGCGAGCTCACCCTGGAGTCTCTTCTTTTCAGCCTCAAAGTCGATCATATCGCCAAGAGGAATGTGAATTGTAGCGGAGTGGGTGATGATGCGTACCGCTGTGTCGTCGTCATATGCGTCAACCAGCTCAACTGCGGAAGCGGATGCAAGTCTCTCGAAGAATACGCCGCTCTGTGCAAATGCTTCGGGGTACTTTGTCTCAATAAACACCTTCGCCTTACGGGAGGGAACAACGTTCATTTCGGCTCTGCGGATTCTGATAGCGCGGATAGCAGCGATAACCTTTTCCATGTTGTCGCTCTCCGCCGCGAATACGAGAGATTCTGTATATTCGGGGTAGCTCTTTACCATGATACTGCCGTCCTCACCGGGCAGACCGCTGTAGATCTCCTCGGTAATGAAGGGCATGAAGGGATGGAGGAGCTTGAGAGTTTCGCGGAGAACATAAGCAAGTACGTTCTGTGCAACGAGACCTCTTTCACCGCCCGCCTGAACAGAGGGCTTGGACAGCTCAATGTACCAGTCGCAGTAGATATCCCAAATGAAGTCGTAAATAGAGGAGAGCGCAACGCCAACTTCGTAGTTGTCAATGTTGCCGCAAACGTTCTTTACGGTTTCCTCAAGCTTTGTGAGAACCCACTTGTCCTCGTTAGAGAGCTTGTCTGCAGCGGGAAGCTCGATCTGATCAATAGTCAGGTTCATCATTACGAAGCGCGCCGCATTCCACAGCTTGTTAGCAAAGTTGCGGGCATTCTCGATCTTTTCGTCAGAGAAGCGCATGTCGTTTCCGGGGCTGTTACCTGTTGCAAGAGCAAAACGGAGAGCGTCAGCACCGTACTTGTCGATGATCTCAAGAGGATCGATACCGTTGCCGAGGGATTTGGACATCTTTCTGCCCTGTGCGTCACGAACGAGACCGTGGATGAATACTGTGTCGAAGGGGATTTCGCCTGTGTATTCAAGAGCGGAGAAGATCATACGGGAAACCCAGAATGTGATGATATCGTAACCTGTTACGAGGGTGTTTGTGGGGTAGAAGTATTTGAGATCCTCTGTGTTGTCGGGCCAGCCGAGGGTTGAGAAGGGCCAGAGGGCAGAGGAGAACCATGTGTCAAGTGTGTCGGGGTCCTGAGTCATGTGGCCGCCGCACTTGGGACAGATGGGATTTTCGTCAAGTGTAACAACAGTTTCGCCGCAGTCGTCGCAGTAGAACGCGGGGATTCTGTGACCCCACCAAAGCTGACGGGAGATACACCAGTCGCGGATGTTTTCCATCCAGTGGAAGTAGTTCTTCTCGAATCTTTCGGGAACGAACTTGATTCTGCCGTCGCGTACTGCCTCGATAGCGGGCTTTGCGAGAGGCTCCATCTTAACGAACCACTGCTTGGATACCATGGGCTCGATCGTGTGGTGGCAACGGTAGCATGTGCCTACGTTATGAGTGAGAGGCTCGATCTCCTTGAGGAGTCCTGCTTCCTTCAGGTCGGCGAGAATAGCCTTACGAGCTTCTGTTGTGGTCATGCCTGCATACTTACCGCAGTCGAGAACCTCGGGCTCGCCAACTGCTGCAAGACCTGCTTCAACGAGACGTTCAGCTTCAGCCTTTTCAGCCGCACCTGTCATCTTGCCGTCGTATGTGAATACGCGTACCAAGGGAAGATTGTGTCTCTGACCTACTTCGTAGTCGTTGGGGTCATGAGCAGGTGTGATCTTAACAACGCCTGTACCCTTTGTCATGTCAGCGTGCTCGTCGCAAACGATGGGGATCTCCTTATTAATAAGAGGAAGGATAACGTGGCATCCGTGAAGGTGTGCGTATCTGGGGTCCTCTGCGTTGATTGCAACAGCGGTGTCACCGAGCATTGTTTCGGGACGGGTGGTGGCAAGCTCAAGCATTTCACCCGTTTCCTTTACAGGGTAGAGCAGGTGGTAGAAGTTGCCGTTCTGATCCTCGTATTCAACTTCTGCGTCGGAAATGGAGGTCATACATGTGGTACACCAGTTAACCATACGGTTACCACGGTAGATGAGACCCTTGTTGTAGAGCTTGATAAATACCTCACGAACTGCACGGCTGCAGCCTTCGTCAAGGGTGAATCTTTCTCTTGACCAGTCGCAGGAGGAGCCCATCTTCTTAAGCTGTTCAATGATGCGTCCGCCGTACTGTGCTTTCCAGTCCCAAGCGCGTTCGAGGAATTTGTCTCTGCCGATGTTGTCTTTTGTTACGCCTTCCTTGCGCATTGCTTCAACGATCTTCGCTTCAGTTGCGATGGATGCGTGGTCGGTACCGGGGAGCCACAGTGTGCAGAAGCCGCGCATTCTCTTGTAACGGATAAGGATATCCTGAAGAGTGTTGTCAAGTGCGTGACCCATGTGGAGCTGACCGGTGATATTCGGCGGGGGAATTACGATTGAATAATGCTCTTTTGAATGGTCGATCTCGGGAGTAAAGAGACCGTTTTCAGCCCATTCGCTGTAGATTCTGCCCTCAAACTCCGAGGGAGAGTAGGTTTTTGGGAGTTCTTTTCTCATGATATTTTGTCCTTTCGGTTATTTACAAGTTTTTTAGTTTTTCTGTGATTTTTTCAGCTTCCGCTTGGATATCAAATCCCCATTCGTTGTCTACGTGCCAGTCGGCATATTTGGCTGAGGGGAGGGAATATTCCATTTCGCGGTAGCGTGCGCATTTGAGATAATACTCACCGATAAACTCAATGGTCTGACCCATCAGCACCACGTTACGAGCAATACGGCGGTAGATACGCATCTCAGGAGACGCATCGACGTATATTTTCACATCGGCAAGGTCACGAACTGCTTCGTAACAAAATATATTTACCCCTTCTACGATGACGTAGTCATATTCTCCGGAATCACGGGCTTCTGCTACGGAATCAACCAATGCACCGCTGCTTATCGAATCGGGATGATTCCAGTCGGGATATTCACATCCGTCAGCAGGGGAGATGATCTTTGGGAGTTCTTTTTTGAAGTAACGGTCGGAGGTCATCACCCGCACTCGTATACCTTTTTGTTCGTAATATTCTTTGAGCGCGTTGGCAAAGGTTGATTTGCCTGATCCGGATGCACCGGATATTGCGATAATGTAGGTCATAATATACCCCCATATTAAAAATAAAAAAGCATCCTAACAAAGTCAGGACGCTGTATGCGCGGTACCACCCGAATTCACCTGCATGGCAGATGCACTTATAGGGGACAACTATCCCCATTCCCTGTAACGTGGGACTGACGCCGCAGACTACTTTGGTTCACCCGCGGAGCTCCGGGACTACTTCGCAAGACTCATGCGGCGGGGTTCTCATCCTCCCCCACTCTCTGTGCGCAGAATTTCAAGCTACTATTTCCCATCTTTGCCTTTGAGTTATTTCAATATATTATTATAGCACCATCTTGGGTGGATGTCAAGAGGAGAAGAGAAAGAGAGTTGTAAGTTATGAGTGATGGGTTATGGGTGTAGGTAAGAGGTAATAGTGAAGAGGTAATAAGTGTGGAAACTTTTCTCACAGGAGTTCGAAAAGTGAATTAAATAGGAGAAAAGGAGGGTCTAAAGCAAAACGGAAAACAAGATGGGGATTCTTAAGGGGAAGAATCAGAGAAATTGCGGTTAAGTTTTTAGCTCAATAACAATTGGCGGGATTCGGTCGGTAAAAACTATTGGCAAAAGTGGATATCCCGTCCTCCTTCCCCTTAAGTGGACGGTGATTCACAAGAGGTGTGGACATGGAACACCTCTTGTGCGCCACACGCGTAGTGCAAAAAAGAGATAAAGAAATAAGTTCGATTGAATATAAAAGAGAACAGTGCAGTTTGATACTCTTCGAAGCGGACAGCCGAGGACGTCTGTCCCTACCGTCAGTCGGGACGGTTGAGCAAAGCGGCAAGGGAAATGTGCAGTTTGATCCTGTTTGAAGCTGCGAGAGATAAACCAGCGCCCCTGCGGTTGGTTGCGTTGAAGCGAAAAAGAAACAAAAAACAAAGCAAAAACTAAAAATCCTATAGCATTTTGATTTTGCTTGTGATATAATGGAAAAAATGAAAAACAACCCCCATACATAAAGGAGGAGAAAAATGTCTCTCGACCTCAACTATCACCAGACCCTCGAGCATCTCCATGTAGGATGCGAAGCTCCCCGCGCATATTTTGTTCCGTTTGACAGCGAAAACGGTGCAAGAAACTATACCCGCGGCAACAGCCCTTACTTTAAGTCTCTCTGCGGCGAGTGGGATTTTAAGTTCTACAAATCCGTAAACGACGTATGCGATTTCACTGCTGACGGCTTCACTACCGAAGGATTTGAAAAGCTCCCGGTACCTATGTGCTGGCAGGTAATGACAGATCGCGGATACGACGTGCCTAACTATACCAACATCAACTATCCCATCCCCGTTGATCCGCCGTTTGTGCCGGATGAAAACCCCTGCGGCCTTTATGTTCGTGACTTCACCGTTCCCACATCTGCGGCAGGCAAGAAGATCTACATTAATTTCGAGGGTGTTGACTCCTGCTTCTACCTTTGGATAAACGATACCTTTGCGGCATACAGCCAGGTGAGCCACCTCACATCCGAGATCGACATTACAGACCTTGTAAAGCCCGGCAAGAATACCATCAAGGTACTGGTACTCAAGTGGTGCGACGGAACATATCTTGAAGACCAGGACAAGTGGCGTATGTCAGGTATCTTCCGCGAAGTATATCTCCTCTTCCGCGACAAGACTCACATCCGCGACTTCTTTGCAAAGTGCGATCTGAACGATGACTTCACAAAAGCTGACTTTACTGTAGATCTCTCTCTCACAGGCGCGGCTGAAGTAGGCTATAAGCTCATCTGCCCCTGTGGTGAAACTGTAGAAGAGGGCAAGACAAGCGTAAACGCTGAAGGAAAGATCACTTTTGCCACAATTAACGATCCCAAGCTCTGGTCTGACGAGATCCCGAATCTTTACACTCTCGTTCTCACCTGCGGCAGCGAAGTCATTTCCGTTAAGATCGGTGCACGCAGAATTGAAGTGAAGAACAAGTGCATCCTTATCAACGGCAAGCTTGTTAAGGCGAAGGGCGTAAACCGCCACGACAGCCATCCCATACTCGGATATGCAACTCCCATGGATCACATGAAGCGTGATATCATGATAATGAAGGCGCACAACGTTAACATGGTCCGCACATCCCACTACCCCAACGATCCCAGATTCTACGAGCTGTGTGACCAGTACGGTATTTACGTTTGCGACGAGACAGACATCGAAACACACGGCACATACCCCCGTGAAATGCTTTCAAACGATCCCGCGTGGGAAGAAGCATACGTTGATCGCGCTGTAAGAATGGTTGAGCGTGACAAGAACCATCCCTGTGTTATCTTCTGGTCTCTCGGTAACGAATCTTGGTATGGCTGCAACCAGGTTGCAATGACCAAGTGGATTAGAAGCCGCGACCTTACCCGCCTCGTTCACTATGAGGGCGCAAACATCGGCTACTGTGAAACAGAGCGTCCCGACATGACTGACGTAAACAGCCACATGTACCCGCCGGCTGACTTCTGCGTGGAATACTGCAAGGATAAGAAGTATACCATGCCTCTGTTCCTCTGCGAATACTGCCACGCAATGGGTAACGGCCCCGGAGATTTCAGAGAATACTGGGAAGCCATCGAATCAAACAAGGAATTCTTCGGCGGATGCGTATGGGAATTCACTGATCACTCTGTTGCCCTGGGCGACAAGTACGGTGATCCTCACTACACCTACGGCGGCGACTTCGGTGACAAGCCTAACGACGGCAACTTCTGCGTAGACGGACTTGTTTACCCCGACAGACGGCCTCACAACGGTCTGCTTGAGCTGAAGCAGGTGATCATGCCTGTTCGCGTTCGCGAGATCAAGCCCGGTACTGTGGCTATCAAGTCCCGCAGATACTTTAAGGCTCTTGACGACATTTCCATGGCATGGACTCTCCGTCTTGACGGCAAGGCTATCAAGTCAGGTGTGGTTCCTGCCCTTGGTATAGGTCCCCAGAGAGAGCGTAAGATCACACTCTTTGACGCACTTCCCGAGGTGGCAGAGGGCATCTTCACTATCGACCTTTCCTTCCGTCAGAATGCTCCCACAGAATGGGCAGATGCAGGCTACGAGGTTGGTATGGCACAGTTCGTGCACGAATTCAAGTGCGAGGCGAGAACACTTCAGTATATCGCTCCCACATATCCCGTTGAGACTGCCGAAAACGAAAAAGAATTCGTTATCACCGTTGGCGAGACCGAGTACAAGATCGGCAAGGCAAGCGGTATGATCGAGGATATCGTTGACAACGGTGAGCATCTTATCACCAGACCTGTTATTCCGCAGATCTGGCGCGCGCCCACTGACAACGACGGCAAGATCAAGGCAGACTGGGAATGGCAGGGCTACGACAGAGCAACTGTTAAGTGCTACTCCTGCGAGCTTATTGAGGCAAACGAGGAAAGAGCAGTAGTGAAGACAACCTTCTCCATGGGCGCGGCTATGAAGAACGTAATTCTCCGCGGTGAGATCACATACACAGTAACCGAAGCAGGCATCAGAATCGGCTACTCAGTTGACTGGAAGAGACCTCACGAGGGCGTTATCTACCCCAGATTCGGCGTAAGACTTACAATGCCCGAGGGCAGCGAGCAGATGGGCTACTTCGGCTACGGTCCTATGGAAAGCTACATTGATAAGAACCTTGCGGCAAAGCTCGGCGAATATCACAGCACTGTTACAGAAAACTACGAGCCCTACGTGTTCCCCCAGGAAAACTCCTCTCACTACGGTTGCCGCTGGGCAGAGGTTCACACAGTAGCTGGACACGGATTCTTCTTCACATCCGGTGAACCCTTCTACTTTAACGCATCCCACTTCTCCCCCGAACAGCTTGATGAGAAAAAACACCACTTTGAACTTGAGAGAGAAGCGGAAACCACAGTCATCATCGACTACAAGCAGTCCGGTATCGGATCCAACTCCTGCGGACCTCAGCTTGATAAGAAATACACCTTCAACGACGAGCATTTCGAGTTCTACGTTGACGTAAAGCCTGCATTTGCGGCTGAAGTTGATCCTTACAAAGAAATGAGGAAATAAAAATGTCAAAGATTAGCAAGAACAGTGATGAAATGGCTTTAGAGGTACGGACAGAACAAAAAAAGGCAAATCGGCTTATGAAGAAAATGTTTACGCCGAAGAATGTGATCATCCTTATTCTTCTGCTGGCTACGGTGATCTCTGTGTCCATAGCGTCGGCGCAGGCAGACCGTGCGTCAGATCTTCAGGAACACATTGACTCCATGTTCGTTCAGACATATAACGAGCTGATAATCGACTCGAGAAACCGCAACCTTGTGTATGACGTGGACTTCTTTACCCCGTATGATATTCAGAATGCCACGAGGACCAGATTTTTGCTGTCCATATTCGAGGCGACAAGCTACCGTGACAATAACTCTCTCGGGGAGCTGCTCAACATTCTCAACGACTATATCGGCGAGAACAGAATGTATCCCGAGAAGCCTTACGATGAGTTGTCTGACTCGCTGTATGACGACCTGTTCCAGCTTAGCCGGGATTTCTCAAACAAGAAAAAGGCAAAGGCCGTGCTGGTAATGCTCAAAACAGTCATCGGCGCAAAATAAGTGAATAAAAGACCGTCTCGGTTCAGTATCGGGACGGTTTTTTCCTTGCATAAAAATTAAAAATCGTGCATAAATCCATTGACAAAGCACTTCTCATATGTTATAATCTCTAAAAATATACATTAGATAGAGGCGCACCTTGATAAGAGTACCGTGGAATGACGGCTGCCAAAGCTGCACGGGGAAGGGTCGGGTGCCGAAGCGGATACTGTGGCAGGTGTTCGGCTGGCAGCTCGGATAATATCCGTTCTGTTGTCGCAGAAATGCGGAGGGCTATCACTTATTATCAGAAAAGAACTGTGAGAGGTGGCCTGTGTCGTTGTCTCTCTCTTTTTGTTTGATTTGAATATATTTGAGGAGTAATTCTTATGAAAAATACCATCTTTACAGGCGCGGCTACAGCTATTATCACACCCCTTACAGAGGCAGGAATCGACTTTGATAAGCTCGGCGAGATGATCGAGTGGCAGATAGGTGAGGGAATTGATGCGCTCGTTGTCACAGGCACTACCGGTGAGGGCTCAACACTTACAGACGAAGAGCATAAGGCTGTTATCAAGTATTCCGTTGAACGAGTTGCAGGCAGAGTTCCCGTTATCGCGGGCACAGGCTCCAATGATACAGCATACGCAGTGGATCTGACAAAGTACGCTTGCGAGGTCGGCGCAGATGCAATGCTGCTTGTTACTCCTTACTACAACAAGGCAACTCAGAAGGGTCTTATCAAGTCGTTTGAGATCATTGCGGACGCAAGCACAAAACCTTGCATCCTTTACAACGTACCGAGCAGAACAGGCTGCAACCTTACTCCCGAGTCATGTGCAGTCCTCGCAAAGCACCCGAATATCGTTGCGATCAAGGAAGCTTGCGGCAACATTTCCCAGATTGCACAGATCGCTCACCTTTGCGGAGAGGATATCGACATCTACTCCGGCAACGACGACCAGATAATCCCCATTCTCTCTCTCGGCGGCAAGGGCGTTATTTCCGTGCTTTCCAACATTCTGCCGAAGGAGACCTCGGAAATGGTACATAAATACCTTGACGGCGACACAGTAGGCGCGCTGAAGATGCAGCTGGACTATCTCCCGCTGATCGATGCGCTGTTCTGCGAGGTAAACCCCATTCCCGTAAAGGCTGCCTGCGCGGCCATGGGTTGGTGCGAGAATTATCTCCGTCTGCCTCTCACTCCCATGGAAGCAGATCACGAGGCAAAGCTCATCTCACTCATGCGTGAGGCGGGAATTAACGTTTAATTACAGGAGAATAATATGAAAATATTACTTAGCGGCATCTGCGGTTACATGGGCAGGGAGGTCGTGAACTATGCGGCGTCCGGCTACCGCGGAGCAGTACTTGTGGGTGGAATTGACATAAATGCCAACGGTTCCGAGTCTGTTCCCACAGCGGTGAGCTTCTCCACGGATGATCACTCACCGGAGTTCATCTCTGCTGTAAAGCAGGCGGACTGCATTATCGACTTCTCCCATCATTCCTGCACTCCCGCGCTTCTTGATTTTGCGGTAAACTACAACATTCCCGTTGTACTTTGCACCACAGGTCAGACTGAGGATGAACTTGCGAGAGTAGCAGAAGCGGCAAAGGTTATCCCCGTGTTCCATTCGGCAAATATGTCTCTTGGAGTTGCACTCCTTATTGAGCTTGCAAAGAAGACGGCGGCTGCTATGCCTGATGCGGAGATAGAAATTATCGAAAAACACCACAACAGAAAGCTGGATGCACCAAGCGGCACGGCACTTATGATTGCGGAGGCAATAAAGGAAGTGCGCCCGGAGGCAACAAACCACCTCGGCAGACAAGGCCACGGCAAGCGTACACCTGAGGAGATCGGCATCCACGCCATCCGCATGGGCAATATCGTCGGTGAGCATGAGGTTATCGTAGGTACTGCGGCGCAGACTATTACTCTCAAGCATGAGGCACACAGCAGAGCGCTCTTTGCGGAAGGAGCTATCGTTGCGGCTGACTACATTATCGGTAAGCCCGCGGGTCTTTACAAAATGGATGACATGGTAAAATAAGGCGAGGTAAAACTAATGAAACTTGCAATATACGGATACGGCAACCTTGGCAGAGGTGTTGAGTGCGCGGCACATCTTGCACCTGATATGGAGCTGGTTGGGGTATTTACCCGCCGTGCTCCCGAAACCTTGAAAACTCTCACAGGCGTGCCTGTTTATTCCGTTAACGATATACTTGACTTTAAGGACAAGGTGGACGTGCTCATCATTTGCGGAGGAAGCGCAACTGATCTTCCCGAGATGACACCGTCTCTTGCCGAACACTTCAACGTTGTTGACAGCTTTGACACCCACGCAGCGATCCCACAGCATTTTGCAAATGTAGATGCAGCAGCGAAGAAAAACGGTAACATTGCCCTTATTTCCGCAGGCTGGGACCCGGGTATGTTCTCGCTGAACAGACTTTACGCGTCCGCTATTCTGCCAAACGGTCAGGATTACACCTTCTGGGGCAGAGGAGTAAGCCAGGGTCATTCAGATGCTATCCGCAGAATTGACGGTGTTCTTGACGCAAGACAGTACACAGTTCCGATTCCCGAAGCCCTTGCGGCAGTAAGAGCAGGGGAGAATCCCACACTTACAACAGGGGAAAAGCACAGACGTGAGTGTTACGTTGTGGCTGAGGACGGTGCAGATCTCGATAGAATCGAGCGCGAGATAAAGACCATGCCCAACTACTTTGCGGATTATGAAACATCCGTAACGTTTATCACAAAAGAGGAATTGATGCGGGACCACTCAGGCATACCTCACGGCGGTAGTGTTATCCGCACAGGTGTGACAGGACTTGAGGGCGAGAACAAGCACGTTATCGAGTACAGCCTGAAGCTTGACTCCAATCCCGAGTTTACGGCAAGCGTTATCGTGGCGTTTGCCCGTGCGATAAACAAGATGCACTTGAGAGGAGACATGGGCTGCAAGACTGTATTTGACATCGCTCCCGTAGACCTCTCACCCCTTTCCCCCGAGGAGCTTCGCGCTCACATGCTGTAACTCCTTGACACGGCAAAAAATATATAAATAATACGTCGCAGACCTTGATTTGCGGCGTATATTTGTGTTACAATATAAAGAAGCAGAAAAAATGCAAATAACTGACTTAACATACACGAGGTATTACTATGGATAAGCATTCAATCGGCACAAAGTGCGTGCAGGGCGGCTACAGACCCGGCAACGGTGAACCCAGACAGGTTCCGATCATTCAGAGCACAACATTCAAATATGATACAGGCGAGGCAATGGGTAAGCTTTTCGACCTTGAGGCAAGCGGATATTTCTACACTCGTCTCCAGAACCCCACATCTGACACAGTAGCGGCAAAGATTGCAGAGCTTGAGGGGGGAAGTGCAGCAATGCTCACCTCCTCCGGTATGGCGGCATCCTTCCTTGCGGTGTTCAACATCTGTGAGGCGGGCGGTCACTTCATTTCCTCATCCGCTATCTACGGCGGTACGTTCAACCTCTTCTCCGTAACCTTCAAGAAGATGGGTATCGACGTAACCTTCGTTTCTCCCGACGCAACAGAGGAAGAAATCAGCGCGGCGTTCAGACCTAATACAAAGCTGGTGTTCGGTGAAACCATCGCTAACCCTGCTCTCAAGGTTCTTGATATCGAAAAGTTTGCTCGCATTGCTCATCAGCACGGCGTTCCGCTTATTATCGACAACACATTCCCCACACCCGTTCACTGCCGTCCCTTTGAGTTCGGTGCTGACATCGTAACACACGCGACAACCAAGTACATGGACGGTCACGGAAGTGCGGTTGGCGGCGCGATCGTTGACTCCGGTAAGTTTGACTGGATGAAGTACGCGGACAAGTACCCCGGACTCTGCACACCTGACGAAAGCTACCACGGAATTACTTATGCAGAACGTTTCGGCAAGGAAGGCGCATACATCACCAAGGCTACCGCACAGCTCATGCGTGATCTTGGCGTGACACCTGCTCCCATGAACGCATTCCTCTTGAATCTCGGACTTGAGAGTCTCCATGTTCGTATGAAGCGCCACGCAGAAAACGGACTTGCAGTTGCGAAGTATCTGGAAAATCATCCCAAGGTTGCATGGGTAAACTATCCCGGACTTGAGTCCAGTCCCGACTACGCGCTCACACAGAAGTATATGCCCGAGGGAACTTGCGGCGTTGTAAGCTTTGGCGTAAAGGGCGGTCGTGAGGCTGCATCCAAGTTCATGGAAGGACTTCGCATTATCGCTATTGAAACTCACGTTGCCGATGCACGTTCATGCTGTCTCCACCCCGCTACCACAACACACCGTCAGCTCAGTGACGAGGAGCTTGTGGCTTGCGGCGTAGGACCCGATCTCGTTCGCGTATCCCTCGGACTTGAGGATGCCGCAGATCTTATAGCAGATATCGAACAGGCTCTCGCTAACGTATAAATCTTCAAAAATCCAAAGAAAGGGCTTACCAGCACCATGCCGATTAAGATTCCCAACGACTTGCCTGCGGTTCAGACCCTGGCTGACGAAAACATATTCGTAATGACCGAGACCCGCGCCATTACACAGGATATTCGACCTCTGAAGATCGTTCTTCTCAATCTTATGCCGAAGAAGATCGAAACGGAAACACAGCTTTCTCGTATGCTGGGCAATACTCCTCTTCAGATTGAGCTGACTCTTATCAGAACAAGCTCCCATATTTCACAGAACACAGCACGCGAACATCTTCTCGCCTTCTATCAGACCTTTGATGAGATCAAGGATCAGAACTTCGACGGAATGATCATCACTGGCGCACCTGTTGAACAGATGGAATTTGAGGACGTTGACTACTGGGATGAGCTTTGCCGTATCATGGACTGGAGCCGTACCCACGTTCACTCAACAATGCACATTTGCTGGGGTGCACAGGCAGGACTTTACCACCACTACGGTGTGAAGAAGTATCCCCTTGACAAGAAGCTCTTTGGCGTGTTCCCACACAAGGCGGACTATCAGAAATCTATCCTCCTGCGCGGATTTGACGATGTGTTCTACGTTCCCCACTCCCGCCATACCACCATTAAGCGTGAGGACGTGGAGAATATCGAGGGAATGAAGATCCTTGCATCTTCCGAGGAAGCGGGTGTGCATATCATTTATGCGGACGGCGGTAAGCAGTTCTTCATCCTCGGTCACGCGGAGTATGATCCTCTTACACTTGACGCTGAATACAAGCGCGATGTGTCACAGGGGCTTCCCATCGAGGTGCCGAAGAATTACTATCCTGACGACAACCCCGAAAATCCCCCGAGAGTTAACTGGAGAGCACACGCAAATCTCCTCTACACCAACTGGCTCAACTACTTTGTGTACCAGTCAACACCTTACGATCTGAAGGAGATAAAGTAAATAAAGAAATCCCCCGGATTTTACTCCGAGGGGTTTTTGTTTTATTTTAGATCAGATCTCGTAGTACTTCATGCCCTTGATCTTGCAGAAGCTCTTCAGCTCTTTGCGGAAGTCGCCGTAACCGATCATCCAGTGGTGACCGATACCGTTCTTCATGATCTCTTCGTTGATCTGTTCAACCGGCTTTTCGTACTTGACAACTACAGGGTTGCCGGGGAATTCCATGCCGCAGGGAATCGCTTCACCTACCATTACAGCC
Organism: Oscillospiraceae bacterium; assembly: GCA_015064345.1. Taxonomy (GTDB): domain Bacteria; phylum Bacillota; class Clostridia; order Oscillospirales; family CAG-272; genus UMGS1696. The sequence continues at coordinate 14,820 of SVSK01000048.1, forward strand.
ATTCTGAACTGCTCACCGTGACCGCAGATGTTCACCGCGGTAACCTTGCCGGGAGCCATAACGAACTTGCAGCAAACGCCGGTCTCCGCCAGTCTTACGGGAGCAAGCTCGATCTCGCCACCTGCAATAGAGAATCCGGAAGAACCGCAGTGCGCGAAGAGGATGGTGTTCTTCTCTTCATCAAGATAGAGAAGGTCGGTGTTGTTTACAGGCTTTTCGCTGAGCTCGTAAACGATCTTCATGGCAAGTGCGTTTGTAACGTCGCCTTCGCAGGAACCCATAATGCCTTCTTCAGCAAGAATGGAGTAACCGAGGCACACCTTGCCCATGTAAGTGGTGTAGCACTTTACTGCAAGCGCGGCAAGGTCATATTCTTCAACCAGCGCCTTCATTGCACCGTAGAATTTGATGGATTCGATGAGGCTGTCCTTCTTTGAGGTAACCTTGCAGGGAGCAAGCATATCCTTCTTTTCAATAAGAAGTGCCTTTGCTTCCGCATTGGTCATTTTCTGAACCTTTTCGGTCATTTCCTTCTCGTCGATGTTGACAACTCTCGCACCCAGCTTCTGCTTGATGGAGAATTCGTCGTAAGCGATCTCGGTCATTCCCTTAACGCGTCCGCCGATCGCACCGATTCTTACCTTGCTCATGCAGTTTGCGAGAGCATAAGCAGTAGCGATAGTCTTCGTCTTGAGCGCGCAATCAATATTGTCAGCGTCGCCGTAAACAAATTCGTATCCCTTGCCGATGTCGGTGAATACCGCGCCGATCTGATGAGCACAGCAAAGTGAGCCTGTGTCTCTTGCGGGATATGCGCGGAGAATAACGGGCTTGTCTATGTATGAGAGCAGGTCGAGCAGGTGGTGATCCTCGCTCCATGTGGCGATGCAGATGAGAAGCACGTCCATGTCGATGTGCTTCAGTGCTTCTGCTGCCTCTTTTACTGTGTCGAGATCGTGCATGACCACGTTCACGTTAGTGCAGTTGATGCCCTGTGCTACAAGTGTATCGACTGTTGTGTTAAGCAGGCTCTCCGCTTCGTCAAAACCAACTTCAAAGGGATGTCCAAGTCCAACAGCAGCTATATTAGCTTTCATTTTCGTTTAATCCTTTCGGGTGTTATTTGCGGCGCA
>SVSK01000049.1 GCA_015064345.1 Oscillospiraceae bacterium
GTTCTCACATATGTCAGCCCCGACGGAGAAGAGAATTTCCCCGGGACTCTGACTGTTAAGGTTACATATACTCTTACCAATACCGGCGCGCTGTCAATTCACTATGAAGCAACTACAGACAAGCCCACTATTGTTAACATGACAAGCCACGGCTACTTCAACCTTGCGGGATATGCGGCAGGCGTTATTGATGATCATACTCTTTGGCTCGACTGCGACAAGATCAACAGCCTTGATACCGAGCTTATTCCCGACGGCAAACTTATCGACGTTGAAGGCACACCTTACGACTTCCGTGAAACCAAGGTTGTGGGCAGCGTGTTTGGCGCAGATCATCCCATGATGCAGGAATTTGGCGGAATTGACAACAACTTTGTGTGCATCGACTACGATGGTCAGATCAAGCTCCGCGCAGTTGTAACCGAACCCACCTCCGGCAGAAGCGTAAGCGTTTATACAGACGCACCCTGCGTTCAGGTTTATACAGGTAACATGATAGTACTCACCGACCCTGCTTTCAAGGGTAACGTACCTCAGTACAAGCATTGCGCGATCTGCCTTGAAACACAGGCAATGCCCGACTCAATGAACCACGAAGGTTTCACAAACATTGTGCTCAGACCCGGTGAAAAGTACGATACAACAACTGTGTACGCTTTCGCAAACTAAATATAATAAAAAACCGAACGGTCACTGATCGCTCGGTTATTTTTTGTTTTGGGTAATATTGAGCCACTCTCCTCATATACTTGAAGTGTAAGAATCCACACGGAGGAAGATATGAGGACCGACTATTGTGATAGAAGCGAAGAGCTTGGAAAACATATAATTGATATGGGATGCACCGTCAGAGAGGCCGCGGCATGGTTTGGGATAAGCAAGTCCACCGTACATAAGGATGTAACGGAAAAACTCTCGCGGTCAAATCCTGCTCTTTATAAAGATGTTAAAGCAGTCCTTGAAAGAAACAAGGCGGAAAGGCATTTGCGCGGCGGTGAAGCTACCAGAATAAAGTATCTTCTGTCAAAGTGAGAGTCCGTATCAGAAGTTGTGACCTGTTTTTGCGCTCTTTACATCAAACTTGTCTAAAGCTTCGCTGTCTGTAACAACTTCAGAGGCAAAAGAATCAAGGTATTCACCGAAGAGCTTATTAAGAACAGTATCTTTGATTCCGCTAAAGAAGTCGCTGTTCTTTTCGTCTTCCCAGGGGGACTGATCCATCGGGAGACGCATTACAAAGTGAGTTCCCACGTCGGACGTACCACCAACCCATTCTCCGACCTCGAGAACGAAGGCAGCATCCACTACTTCATCAACAAAATCAGTATTTCTGGTGAGATAGTAACCATTTTCATAATATTTGTCTTCGGAGAAAGCTTCGTATATTTCGTCAAAATCGCCGCCGCTCGCAATAGCTTCCTGAATTGCGGCAATAACTGCATTTTTACTTTCCAGCGCCTCGCCGGTGAGCGGAGTGGTCATCTGCTTTCCGTCAGAGCCGTAAACAGGATCACCGTTTTCATCAGTCAGATATGTGTACTTATTATTTACATAAATATGGCGGATTCGGGAGTAGTTTTCGTTAACGTATTCCTGAATCGCGTCATCATTCATGCCAAGAGTGGTTTCTTCATCTGCAAGATAAACAAGCAGGGAATACGTCATCTCATCGCGCACGTATATCTCCGTAAGCTGCTCCGGCGTGATACCTATATCCGCGAGAGCTTCTGTAAACACCGTTTTATCGTTGCCATAGCGCTCGTAAATAAGAGCTTCAATGTAGTACTCAATGTCCTCGCGAATTATCTCAATTTCGTTCTCTTTAAGCTCAGAATAAAGCGCCTCGGCAATAAGAGACCGTTTCACGTTCTGAATGACCATATCAAAGAGGTAATCCTCCATCTTGACACCGTCGATCTCAGTCGAATAGAACTCATCGGTATCGGCAAAATCGGTGTAGACCTGTGCGAATCTGCCCTTATACAAGGAGAGATAATAGCCGAATTCACTCTCCGTTACCGTTTTTCCGCGGAACGAGAACACAACTTTATCATCACGCTGTACAATAGGAGAATTTGGAGTTTCCTTCGCGCATCCCATGGTAAAAAGGAGTGAAAAAAGGAAAATACACAGCGTAATGCTTGAAATTATTTTTTTCATAACCGATTACTCCTTGTCGTCGATTAGTTCCAAATAAAGCTCTAAAAGTTCAATTAGGAACTCTGTGTTTCTAGTGTTTGGTTTTGCTTTCATAACGATGAAAGGATTTTGGCCGAGCATGACCTTAACGCAAAGCGTAGGATAAACCATCGCTATTTTCTGCACAGCCATAGCATTGAAATACTGTGAGTACAGACGGATACGTCCGTCTTTTTCTTCTATCTTTGTGAATCCCGAAAGGCGTCCCATTGCACGTATCCTTGCAATACGGCAGAGATTAACAGCCTGTGAGTTTGGCTCGCCGTACCTGTCACACATTTCATCAATGATGTCGTCGTAGTCCGCTTCGTTTTCGATCCTTGCAATACGCTTGTACATATCCATTCTCTGTGGAGCGGATGCAATATACGACTTTGTAAGATAAGCATCGCACCTGATGTCAACTGCACAGTCGGGCAGGGGTTTCTTAATTTCCTCACCCTTTTCCGTGATAACAGCCTCCTCAAGAAGCTTCATGTAAAGATCGTATCCTACAGCATCGAGATGACCGTGCTGTTCAGCTCCGAGCAGATTTCCTGCGCCGCGAATCTCAAGGTCACGCAGCGCGATTCTGAAGCCCGCACCGAATTCAGCATACTCACGAATTGCGGAAAGTCTCTTTTCGGCAATGTCCGTAAGCTGCTTGCCCTTGCGATAGGTGAAGTAAGCAAAAGCTCTTGTGCTTGATCTTCCCACGCGTCCGCGAATCTGGTGAAGCTGGGAGAGACCGTAGTTTTCAGCATTTTCTATAATCAGAGTGTTTGCGTTGGGAACGTCAATACCTGTTTCAATAATAGTTGTGCAGACAAGAATATCTATCTCGCCGTGGATTATCATGTTCCACACTTCTTCGATGGATTCTCGGTCCATCTTACCGTGTGCAACAGCAATGCGAGCATCGGGAATAGCAGCCCCTATCCTGTCGGCAACATGGTATATTCCTTCAACCTTGTTAAACAGATAGAAAACCTGACCGCCACGACGCAGCTCGCGTCTGATTGCCTCATTAATGATGGCGTCGTCATGCTCCATAACGTAAGTCTGAACAGGGGAACGCAGTCCCGGAGCCTCCTCAAGTACACTCATGTCAACAATACCGCCCATCGCCATGTTGAGGGTGCGGGGAATGGGTGTGGCAGTCAATGTTAGAATATCGGCGCCGACTGCAAGCTGCTTAAGCTTTTCCTTTTGTGCAACACCGAATCTCTGCTCCTCGTCAATGATGATAAGACCAAGATCCTTGAACTCCACGTCCTTGGAAATAAGCCTGTGCGTTCCGATAATAATGTCTGTATCTCCTCGCGCCACACGTCTGACAGAGGCTGCCTGTTCGTTCTGGGTTCTGAAACGGGAAACCATGTCAACTCTGATAGGGAAGGCGCGCATACGGCTTTGGAAGGTCTGGAAATGCTGGTACGCGAGAATTGTGGTAGGCACCAATACGGCAACCTGCTTTCCGCTCATTACAGCCTTGAAAGCGGCGCGGAGTGCAACTTCAGTCTTTCCGTAACCTACGTCACCGCAGAGGAGTCGATCCATGGGATACGGCTGCTCCATATCGCGGCGGATGTCATCAATCGCAGAAAGCTGACCGTCGGTTTCTTCATGCTCAAAGGAATCGGCAAACTCGCGCATCATTGCGTCATCTGGATCAAAAGCGAATCCTTTTGTTCTACGGCGACGGGCGTAAAGCTCAATAAGCTCCTTTGCCATCTCACGGGTTGCAGCTTTGGCACGAGTCTTTGTACGATTCCAGTCAGCACCACCCATTTTGGATAGCTTTACTGCGCCTGTGTCACTTCCCGCACCGATGTATTTCGATACGTGGTCAAGCTGATCTACAGGCAAAAACAGCTTGTCGCTGCCTGCATATTTAATGTGTACGTAGTCTCGTGAACTGCCGTCGATTGTCAAGTTCTCAAGCCCCATGTACTGCCCGATACCGTAAGCATCGTGAACAACAATGTCGCCAACGCAAAGGTCAGCGTAGGACATGATAGCTTCAGTTGCCTTGGCACGCTTTTTCGCTTTTTTGAAATATCTGCCTCGGGAAGGACGAGCTGACTCCCTTGAGAAGTCCATTAAGATAAACTTGGGGTAAGCAAGCTCAAATCCACCCGAGAACTCACCAGTCATAACCGCAACGGGAAGCTTACCGCCGCCGAGAAAATCTTTCAGACTGACTTCACCGTCGACTGACTTAACAGTATATCCGTCGTGAGTGAGGAACTCCATTACAGAAGACTTTTCAGTATCATTTGAGCAGATAACCGCGCAGAGATACTTTTCTTTGGTGAATTTTGCGAGATCTTCTTTGAACAGCGCGGTGTTTCCCGCATATGCTGTAACATGGCGTGTGTTGAAAACGAACAAGTCTCCCGATCTTATGCCGCTTCTGTTTCTTGTAAGTGCATCGCAGAGGACAGTCGGGCCACTCTGCCGCGTGATTATCTCGTCAAACTCTCTGAGATATGCGCCACCTTTCTGCGGAGGCATCTCAAGGTTTTCTACCATATCGGTTATGCTTTGCTCGGTAAGTGCTGCGGATGCATTGGCTCTTTCCTCAACGGAGGCGGAGTCAACAAGGATGACCGTGCCCGTGAGATAGTCAAGCATAGAGGCTGACTCAGGGAAGAGCGTGGGCAGGTACTTGTCACCGAAATTAATGTCAAAGCCGTGTTCAAGAGAAGATAGCTCACTTTGGAGCACAGTTACGGCACGAGCCTGTTTATCGCTACCATCAGAAATCTGGCCGAGCTTTTTGATCTGCTTGCGTATCATATCACACAGAACAAGCCGCTTCTCAGCTGTTACCGCAACCTCGCGCACAGGAGGCAGAACGATATCACCCTCTATCATATCCACAAAACGCTGTGTCTCAATGGAGAAGCTTCCCAGTCGGTCTATCTCGTCACCGAATAATTCGATTCGCGTAGGCTCACTTCCCGGGGGATAAACGTCAATGATACCACCGCGAACAGCAAACTGACCAACCGCTTCAACAAGATCAACTCTTGTGTAGCCTGCGTCTGTCAGCCTTGCGCCAAGCGATTCAGTGTCAACAGTTGAACTAAAGTCTATTCTGGTGCACAGTTCCGACAGCCTTTCCTTCGGCAGTGTTATTTGAAGCATAGCCTCGGCAGTCGTGCATATAACACCCACTCTCTGCGACTCCGGTGTTATTCCGCAAAGGGAAGAGAGTATTCCGAGTCGTTCGCTCTCAAATTCATGAGAAGAAGTAATGTTTGAAAAACAATATTCGCGCTCGGGGAAATAAGCGGAATTTTTACCGATCGAGCGGAGAAATACGTTGTATGACGAAGCCCTCTTACCATCAGGGAAAACAAGAGTGATGGGAGCATTTCCGCTAGCCATATCCTCTGATAAGGAAGCAAGGAAGATATACTCCGCACCCTCTGTCAGACCGCTGACGTGAAAAGGTGACCGCTTTCCGTAAACGGGAGTCTCAAGCGCCCCAACCAAAGCACCATACTCTCTGCCGCGCTTGAATATATCACATAATAATCTGTAGTTCATACCTTACCTGAAATCAGAATTTTACTCCGTTGAATTTGCCCATTGCGTCGTCTGTCTTGCCATCAAGTATAAGGGGAAGACAGTCATTCACGCATCCTAAAATGGAGAATATTTTTTCCTGATCTCCCTCGGGTATCTTACCCAGTACCCAGTCGGCCATATCATATTCGGGATTGGGCTTTTCTCCTACACCAATTCGGATGCGTGGGAAGCCTTCCGTGCCGAGATGCTTGATAATGCTGTTCAGTCCCTTTTGACCGCCTGCAGAGCCGGACTTGCGTATTCTCATACGACCTACATCCTGGGCTACGTCATCGGAGATAACGATTACGTTTTCTGCGGGAACCTTGTAGAAATCCACAGCCTCACGAACAGCTTCGCCCGAGTTGTTCATATATGTCTGCGGCTTCATAAGCAGAACTCTGTGAGAGCCGATAACGGTATCACAAACAAGCGCCTTGAACTTAACCTTGTTAACCTTAACGCCAAGCTTCTGCGAGATATAATCCATTGCGAGAAAACCTGCGTTGTGTCGTGTGTACGTGTATTTTTCTCCGGGGTTGCCAAGTCCTACAACAATGTATTCGATATTGCCGCCCTCAGTCTTCTTTTCTGCGGAAATCTTCTTAAAGAGGTCAAAAATGTCTGCCATGATATATCTCCGATATAAAGTATTTTAACGTGCAAAAAGCCCGTTTTTTCATCAACGGGGGAGTAATTGCACATGTATGTCATTTGTTTATTTTTTATTATATTCCCAAATCTTCAAAAAATCAAGAGAGGTCAGCGAATATTTGCTTTCCCACCTTTGGTCAGAGGGATAATTTTGCTTCTGTAGTCACGGGAAATGGGATCAAACATAAAATCTTCGCAAATTCTTGATGAACCGAAGAAATGCATGGGGATTGCGTGATTTATCTTAAAGTTTCTCATGTAGTAGTCAAAGCCGAGGAAAGAGTAGATTCCTTGACGGGTATCAAGAGGGAGGAAAGCCGTGTCAATGTTGAACATTTTCAGCCCCTTGGTGTACTCACGGAAACGCTTGGTCATATCGTAGACCTGCCCCTCAGTCATGCCTTCCCAAAGCCAGAGATGAAGATCCCCTGCGTGATAGATATTTCTGCCGTTCATACCTGCAAGATAAGCAACTCCGCAGTCAGTGGAGGGAAGTGCCTTGAGACGGAATTTGCTCTCAGTCTTGATATCCATACCCGGTGTGGCTTCAATGTAGTCATCAACTCCATGTGAGAGAACAGCACTGCGCTTGACGTCGCTTGAGATGACGAACTTCACATTGGGATGCTCCTTGCAGATGGAGAAGATTCTGGGATCAAAATGATCGCTGTGAGCATGGCTGACAAAAACGTACAGCTTTTTGTTTTCGGGAAGTCTTGTAATCTCACCCTCGGAATAGTCAAATATCAGCATATGAGTTTCAGATTCAACGGTAAATCCGCTGTGTCCGAGACAGTTAACCACGATCATTTTTATCACCTCGCAAGCATATGATTATTGTAATATATATATTATCATCATAAAAGGAGTTTGTCAATACGTCATTATCTATAATAAATACAACAAATTCATATCAAATTCATCTTTTAGTTCTTTACTTTTTGATTTTTCTATGTTATAATACTTTGAATAATTGCGGAATACAATAAACTTCAAATAAATGCTTCTTAAAGAAAGGTACATATTATGAAGAATACATTCAACGATGTGCTTAGACATTTTGATCTTGGATTCGACGTTGCCGAATACGGTAACGGCCATATAAATGATACATACCTCGTACAGACACCGGGTAAATTTATCGTTCAGCGTATTAACAGAAACGTGTTCCCTCACCCCGAGTATGTTATGGATAACATCATGGGAGTTACTGAATTTCTCAGAAAGAAGATAATCGAAGCAGGCGGTAATCCCGACAGAGAGACCCTTACTTTCGTTAAGACAGTTGACGGACTTCCTTACTATATTGACAAAAACGGCGAATACTATCGCGTATACAAATTCGTTGACAACGCAGTGTCATACACAATTGTTGAAAACTCCGGCCAGCTTTACAGCGCGGCAAAGGCATTCGGTAAGTTCCAGAATATGCTTGCCGACTATCCTGCGGAAACACTTCACGAAACTATTGTAAATTTCCACAATACCAAGGATAGATACAGACAGTTCAAGGAAGCAGTTGCAAAAGATGCTGCAGGCCGTGCAAAGGACGTGGCTGATGAGATCAAGTTCGTACTTGACAGAGAAGCTGACGGCGCTGTTGTGGTTGACGCTATCGCAGAGGGAAGAATTCCTCTTCGTGTAACACATAACGATACAAAGCTCAATAATGTTCTTCTTGATCCCGTAACAGGCGAAGGCGTTTGCGTTATCGACCTTGACACCGTAATGCCCGGCTCACTTCTTTACGACTACGGCGATGCACTCCGTTTCGGTGGCTCATCCGGCGCTGAAGACGAACCCGACCTTTCCAAGATCTGGTTTGATATTGATAAGTTCGAGGCATTCACTCGCGGATTCATCGAAGAGCTTCCTTCTATCACTGACGAAGAGCTGAAGCTTCTCCCGTTCTCCATCAAGCTGATGACACTTGAATGCGGACTCCGTTTTCTTGCAGACTACCTCAACGGAGACGTTTACTTCAAGACTCACTATCCCGAGCATAATCTCGTAAGATGCAGAACACAGTTCAAGCTGGTTTCCGAGATCGAAGCAAAAATGGATGAGCTCAACGCTATCGTAGCGAAGATCGCAAACAGATAACATAACGATCCCCGTTATTATTTGACGGGGATTTGCCATTGAATAAAATAAAACACAAGGAGACAGACAAAAATGACAGCATATAAGCTTTGGGAAAATGCACCGGGACTTTGTTGTGAAGAGCCGATGCTTGAGTATTATCCTGCAGAAAATAAAAAGACCGATGCTTCTGTCGTGATATTCCCCGGCGGTGGATACAATCACAGGGCACAGCATGAGGGTGGAGAGTATGCGCTCTATCTCAACTCCATCGGAATGGATGCATTCGTGTGCCAGTATCGTGTATGGCCGCATCAGTATCCGCTTCCGCTTCTTGATGCAAGACGTGCAGTCAGATTTGTTCGTTCAAAGGCAGCAGAGCTTGGACTAGACCCCGATAAAGTGGCGGTAATGGGTTCATCTGCCGGCGGACATCTCTCGGCGCTTGTTTCTAACTATAAGGAACCGATCGAGTTTGAAGGCGTTGACGAGATCGATTCTATTTCCCCCCTTCCTAACGCAAGTATCCTTTGCTATGCGGTGGTTCATGCACCTGATGAAGAGGGAATCGGACACGCCGGATGCTACCTCACTCTTGCAGGAGAGGATGCTGACTACAATAAGCTTGCGCCCGACCTTCATGTGACTGAAAACACACCCCCTGCGTTCATCTGGCACACTGCGAACGACTCCGTGGTCCATGTTGGAAACGCATACCTCTATGCACTTGCGCTGAGAAAATATCACATTCCCCATGAGCTTCACACATTTGCCAAGGGAAGACACGGACTTGGTCTCGCAAGAGGCTGGAGCTATATTGAACAGTGGTCAACTCTGCTGCAGCATTGGTTTATGCATATGGGTTGGCTGCCTGAGGAGGACGGAACATGGAAGTAATTCACCTTTGGGATAACGTACCCGCACTCGATGGCGAAGAGCCTGTACTTGAATACTATCCCGCAGAAAACAAGACAACAGACGCAACATTTGTAATTTTCCCCGGTGGAGCATATGCATTCAGAAGTGCATTCGAGGGCGACGGATATGCGAAATTCCTCAACGCTCACGGAATGGATGCCTTTGTATGCGAATACAGAGTATTGCCGAACAGATTCCCGCTTCAGCTGCTTGATGCAAGACGGGCTGTGAGATATGTGCGCGCAAACTCAGAAAAGTACGGTATCGACCCGAATAAGATCGGTGCTATGGGTTCATCCGCCGGCGGTCATCTTTCAGCACTGCTAGCAAATTATAAGGATCCAATAGATTTTGAGGGTGCGGACAGCCTCGACAGTGTTGACCCTGTACCGAACGCTACTGTACTTTGCTATCCTGCGATACGCGCTGTAAACGACGATGATCAGATAGTTCGCGGATGCCTCATGAACCTTGCAGGAGATATTCCGGTTGAGAATTACTATCCCGATACAATGGTAACTGAACAGACACCCCCTGCGTTCATCTGGGCAACGTACGAGGATGCGTGCGTGAATATCATAAGCAGCTACACTTACGGAAAGGCTCTACGAGACCACAACGTGCCTCATGAGCTTCATATCCTCACGGGAGGCGACCACGGTCTCGGACTTGCGGAGGGTATCCCGGGAGTTGAGCAGTGGAGCGGTCTTATGGTAAGTTGGCTTAAGCGCAACGGATGGCTTGCCGAATAAGAAGATTTTAAGAACAATAATATCATGGAAAAAGCAATAAACAACACAGAAGAAAAACCTCTCTTACCTCAAATAATCAAATTCATACTCCCACTTATGCTCACAGGCATACTCCAGCTTCTTTATAATGCGGCTGACAGTATAGTTGTAGGCAGATGGGACGGCCCGAACGCACTTGCTGCGGTTACATCAGTTGGTTCACTTGTGAATCTCCTACTCAACGTGTTTATGGGATTTTCAGTTGGTACTGCGGTAACAGTCGCTCATGACTTTGGTGCAAAGGACTACAAAGGCGTTCAGAAAACAATACATACATCAATAATGTTAAGCCTTGTGTGCGGTATTGCACTCGGTATTGTCGGATTCATTTTCTCCGGTACATTTCTCGAGTGGATGGACACTCCCGAAAATGTCATTGAAAAGGCAAAGCTGTACCTTATGATATACTTTCTCGGTACGCCTGCCAACCTGGTGTATAACTTCGGTGCATCAATACTTCGCTCAATAGGTGAAACGAAAAAGCCGCTCTATTTCCTCACAGCTTCAGGAATACTAAATGTTATTCTCAACGTGGTTCTCGTTATTACCTGCGGACTTGGCGAACGCGGACTTGGCGTTATCGGCGTAGGTGTGGGAACTATAGTCTCGCAGTACGTTTCTGCTATCTGCGTTATCGTGTACATGATGAAGCGGAAGGACTGCGCTCACTTCTCATGGAAGGAGATGCGTATTCACGGGGACAAGCTTAAGAAGATCATCCGAGTAGGTCTTCCGGCAGGCATACAGGGCATCGCATTCTCGCTGTCAAACGTGCTCATCCAGTCATCGATCAACTCCTTCAAGGAATTTGCTGTGGCAGGTAACGGTGCGTGCGCAAATGTCGAAGGATTCACCTATATGGCGATGAATTCGGTGTACCACGCTACCTTGACATTTGTTGGACAGAACGTCGGAGCGAAAAAGTACCACAGAATAAACAAAGTGTTCCTTACCTGCCTCGCACTTGTAATAGTGATAGGCGTGGTATTCGGGTATCTCACATTCTTCTTCGGCGAACAGCTCCTTTCACTGTACCTTGATAAGAGTGCAGAAGGCTTTGACCTTGCAATAGGATACGGAAAAGAGAGAATGCTTTATATCTCACTCACATACTTCCTTTGCGGAGTAATGGAGGTAATGGTAGGTGCACAGCGAGGACTGGGAATGTCATTCGCTCCAATGGTCAACGCAATGCTCGGTACGTGTGCACTGAGAATACTCTGGGTAAAGCTTGTTTTCGGCACGTTCCATACCCTCGCATCGGTGTATATTTCCTATCCCGTGTCTTGGGTGTTCACCTCAACCGCGCATCTGATATTCTACCTTGTAAAGCTTCGTCAGATAAAGAAAAGAGCAAAAGAAGACGCTTTACTTACAGCTTAATTAATTGAACATACAGCCGGTCCCTTCCACCAAAAGGACGGCTGTTTTTCATTTGTCGGAAAATAGAGGAAAAACACATTGAATATTTGACTTTGAAGTGGGAATGGTATATAATGTATATTCGGACAGATGCACGAGTCAAACCATGCGTCGGTCGCATATTTTAATATAGGTGAGCTAATATGAATCAGGCATACAAATACAAAGCGGTAATTTTTGACCTTGACGGAACACTTCTTGACACACTTGACGATCTGTGTGACTCTGTGAATCACACAATGGACGTTTTCTCTTATCCCCGAAGAACGAGGGAAGAGGTGAGACGGTTTGTCGGCAACGGAGTTGACAGACTTATTGAGCTTTGTATTCCGGGAGAAGCGAACGATCCCAACCGCGATGAGGCAATCGCTGAATACAGACGTTACTACAAGGACCATTCCGAGATCAAAACAAAACCATACGACGGTGTTGTTGAGCTTATCGGTAAGTTGATCTCGGACGGCGTAAAGGTTGCCGTTGTATCAAACAAAATACACCTCTCGACAGTTGAGCTTTGCAAAAAGTATTTTCCCGAAATTGAAAACGTGTGCGGTGAGAGGGAAGCGGAGGGGATACGCAGAAAGCCCCATCCCGATACTGTAATTAAATCTGCCGAGGATATGGGTCTGACTGTAGGCGAATGTGTGTATGTAGGTGACTCGGAGGTTGACATTGAAACAGCTAAAAACGCCGGTATGGACTGTATCTCCGTGCTTTGGGGATTCCGCGACCGCGAGTATCTTGAATCTATGGGCGGAACAGTATTTGCTTGTGATGCAAATGAACTGTACAGCGCCATAAAAGCAAACTAATTATTTCCACTTTGTAAAAATAAAAACATTGTCGAAATGTGGTTTACAAAGAAGAAAAATAATGATATAATATTCCTGTTACAGTATTTGTTGATGCTTTAGTCATTTTATTTATCCGAAAGGTAGATTCGATGGTATTCTCACATCTTTTATTCATATATATATTTATGCCGCTACTCATGTTGGCATATTTTGTACTGAAGAATAACGCCTACAGACGAATTGTTCTTGTGGCGTTTTCTCTCTTGTTCTATGCATGGGGCGAGCCTGTATGCGTGTTCCTCATGATAGGACTTGTTCTTGCGGATTACTTATTCGGTCTTCTTATTCATAATACACTGTCACGACGACTGAGAACATTTTGGCTGGTTATTGCAATTATTGCCAACTTGAGTGTGCTGGTGGTGTATAAATATCTCGGCTTCTTCACAGAAACTGTAAATACGCTGTTTGCGGCATCTATTCCTGTAGTAAGACTTACAATGCCTATCGGTATCAGCTTCTTTACATTCCAGACAATGTCCTATGTAATAGACGTTTACCGCAGAGATACAGAGGTTCAGCGCTCATATTTCAGCCTGCTTCTGTACGTTTCCTTCTTCCCGCAGCTTATCGCAGGTCCTATCGTCAGATATAAGGACATCGCGGATCAGATAGCCGACAGACGAGTTAATGTGGCAGACTTCAACGAAGGTCTTTACCGCTTCTCCATCGGTCTTGCGAAGAAAGTATTGATTGCTGATAACTGTGATACTGTGGTTTCATCTCTGTACGGACTTACTGACGTTACAGTAGCATCCCGCTGGGTGGGTGCGCTGTTCTTCACATTACAGCTCTACTTCGACTTCTCGGGCTACTCCGATATGGCAATAGGCCTTGGCAAGATGTTCGGTTTCAAGTTCCGCGAGAACTTCGACTATCCTCTTATTTCGAGAAGCGCAACCGAGTTCTGGAGAAGATGGCATATGTCTCTCGGCACTTTCTTCAGAGACTACGTGTATATCCCCCTCGGCGGCAACCGTCACGACCATCTCAGAAATATCATCGTCGTATGGTTCCTTACAGGTATGTGGCACGGCGCTTCATGGAACTTCATTCTGTGGGGACTCTACTACGCTGTATGGCTGATACTGGAGAAGAAATTCCTGCTTAAAGTATTTGATAAAATGCCAAAGGTGATCTCGTTTGTCGTATCACACGCATACACGCTCTTTATCACCGTCTTTGGATTTGCGATATTCTATTTTGATAAGGATCTCATAAAGAATCTCGGATATCTGTTTGGCGTTGGAACAAGCGGACTGACCGACATCATGACAAACTCCGTTGTGATGGGCAATATCTTCCTCCTTGCCGCAGGACTTGTGCTGGCAGTGCCTATTGCAAAGCCGATAGCCGGATTCCTCAGAGAAAAGAAGCTGTTGCCGTATTCGCTTGAGAGAATAATCAAGACAGTATTCATTATTGCTGTGTTTGCTGTATGTACAACGATGCTTGCAGGCAACAGCTACAGCCCGTTCTTGTATTTCAGATTCTGATCTATCGTTGTTATTCAGAAGGGATGATATAATTGAAAAAAGTTACAGATATTATCTGCCTTTGCCTGGTGCTTTTGCTCTTTGGCGGGGTAGTGGTTATAAATATTGCTCAACCGAACAGACCTACTGTTTCGGAGCTTGAGAATCGCGAGCTTGCCAAGTTCCCGAAGTTTACTTTTGCAGCTTTGGTGAATGGCTCATATTTCTCCGGTATCTCAACATTTATCTCAGACACATTCATCGGTAGAGATACCCTCGTTCAGCTTTCAAAGCATATAGATACTCTCCGTGGTGTTAAGTATACCATAGGTGACGGAGAGCAGTTTGTTGTTATCGAGACACCTGTGGACAAAGATGAAAAAGACTACAGCGATCTTATCAACAATGCGCTGAATGATCTCGATAACGAGACAAAAGCCCCCGAAACAGAACCGCCGGAAACAGATGCTCCCGAGACGGATGAACCCGAGGAGACAAACCCGACGGATAAGGTGATCCTGCCCGGTGCGGAAATGCTTGAAAACGGCGACATATTAGAGGTCATCGGAAGAATCGTCGTGGAACCGGTTGAGATAGAAACGATTACACTTTCTAAAGATTCTCTTAATCTTACAGTAGGAAGTGGCGCTGTTCTGTCTGCTACTCTTAAGACCTACGAAAGAGGCGGCGCAAGAGTTCGGTGGTCAGTTTCCGATCCCGAGGTGGCCTCACTCAATATCAACTCCGGTGGCGGTGTGTCCGTAAAGGTGCACGATATCGGAACCTGCGTTATCACATGCGAAGGGGAAAACGGAGTTACCGCGGAATGCACAGTTACAGTTTCCGAAATCTTCATTCCTGCTGATAACCAGAGTAACACAGAGGCGGATTTCCTGCCAAACGGTCTGTTTAAATACGGCGATGCAGTATATACCCACGCAGTATTTGTTGAAAACGGCGCAAAAACATACGCACAGACAGGTCTTTATTATAAGAAGCTGTTTGGTGAAGACGTGCGAGTAAGCATGGTGGTCGCTCCTGTTTCTGCGATGGTTATTGACAATCCTTCTGTCACTTCAAAAATCAAAGACCAAGGTGTGATTATTAAGCAAATGCAGGCGCTTGCCGACACGTCGGTGAACTTTGTCAATGTATATCCCAAAATGTACGCCCATCGCAGCGAGTACCTCTTCTTCAAGAGCGACCACCATTGGACCGGACGCGGCGCATACTATGCATATGCGGCATTCGCGGAGTCAGTTGGATTTGAACCCACACCTCTTGATGAGTTTGAATACGAAATTCTCACCGAAACCTACAGTGGAAGTATGTATCAGTATACAGGTGACCCAGAGGTTGCAACATTCAAGGATTCCGTTGAGGTGTTCTATCCCACAAAGAAGCACACAATGACCATCACCGATGCATACGGCAGAATATATAACTATGATTCCAGTATCGTGCGCGGTCATAGAAATTATCTCTCATTTATCTCCGGTGACCATCCGTATACAGTAATCAACGTGCCTGAAAATCCTCAGGACAGAAATATTATCGTTCTTAAGGACTCTTTCGGCAACGCATTCGTTCCTTACCTCTGTGAGCATTACGGTAATATCTTTGTCGTTGATGTTCGCCACACTTCGATGAACATCTTTGAACACTTCAAGGATTATGACATCACAGACATCGTGTTTGTCAATAATATCCAGGCAGCAAACTC
>SVSK01000050.1 GCA_015064345.1 Oscillospiraceae bacterium
CCGAGGGAAAACCCATTAAGGTGGATTATGACTATGACGGAAGCAATATATTTGCCTATGTAACGATAGAAGATAAGCTTCCCCTTGAGACACATACCGTAGACCTGACAGGTGATGGAATTGATGACAAGGTAGAGATTTTCATTATCGGCAGATATATTCCCAATCAGATCTATGTAGAGGATGTGCGCGTTACTGATGGCACAAGCGGTGAGCAACTGTTTGTATTGTACGCACATAATAAAGCAGCAGATATGGTGGGAACACTCAGTGACAACCATTATGAAGTTCTTGTCTATGATAAAGACGGCACTCAATATTACGATATAGACAGAAACGAACTGGAAACACCCTTAGAAGATCAGTATGAATGGCTGATGTACGATAAACGTGTTGACTATTCTGTTGAAAACGGCAGACTTACCGCAACCGTTATGTATGCCGTATCTCCCACAGAATACTATGGCACAGTAAGGATGTACTACGGTGTCACATCTGTAGCAGACGGATTATATCCGACAGAAGTGTACGTTGAAGGCATTGAAAACGATTACTACAATAGCCTGGATGAGATAATTGCAGAGTACGGTAATGAGAACTGCTGGTTCGTTAAGGATGCGGATGAGATAAAGACTGCTATTGATAAATTCCTTAATCCCGAGAGATACAAAGATGAACTTGGCGAGGCACATTATGCTGCTCTTGCAGAGCTGAAGCCCGAGAACGTCAAGTTATACTATAACGTGCACAGAAACAACATTCTGCTGTGCTTTGATGTGGGCGGTGTGCCTGTCGGTACTCTGAAAGAGAACGGAAACATGTGCCCGGTAACCTCTCGTAAAGACGATGGATACTATATACAGTGCGGTAACCCCTATGGCAGCAAACTGTATGAATATTTTTCGTCAGGCAGGATCGTAGCTGAGTACTTGGAATTTGTCGGTGCAGTTGGACTTCCCGATCTTACAGACACTGTTGAACACAGCAGATTTACTGACTTCTGCCTCAAGGAGCTTTCCAATAATAGATATAAAAAGACGGCGGAAAACCTTACCTGGTATGTAGAAACAGTGTTCGGCATCACAGATTTTGAAATACCGGACGATAATATTGACGCTGACGGCAATGTTGTGTACTATCCATTCCTGAGAGGCGATGTGTACTGTCCATTCCTTATGATCGATGCAGAGGTCAACGGGTCAGATGCTATAGTTACGATCCAGTATTACAGCGATTACTCTTACCAGCTCGCTACAAGCAGATTTGAATACACCTTGACGCAGAACGAAGACGGAATCTATGTGTACACATCTATAGTGGATGTAACGGATAAAGCATTCCCCGAAGACCCGGCAGATTCGGTCACCGTTCTCTCAAACCCCGGCGGGCTGGACGTGCATACTGTTGTGATACCCGCGCAGATAAGAGATCACCAAGCGTTCGCCGGATGTTTCAAATATGACGACAGATACGTTCTCTGCCTGACTCATAATTATCACTATGACGAGGAGGCAAGAAAAAGCACTCGCAGTAATTTTCATCTTTACGTCATCGACGTTTCAATCGGTGAGATAATTCACAGCCAGCCCATTGACTGCACAGACCGTCCTACAGCCCTTACATATTCTCCTGACGGCGGTGTGTTGCTTTCCGGCGGACCATACTACGAAGATACGGCTGAATACGATGCAATTGCCGTTTACATCAGCGACGGCAACGTCAGCGTGTCGGAAACAAAGATGGCATACTACCCGAGATATAACTACAAGGCAACCTCCCCCGACGGGAAATACACAGCATACGGCGTTTATGACGACGCATCAAGCCGCGGCGGAGTGGATATTTACTACCCGGACGGCACAGTCAAGCGTATCAGAGACAACCGTGCGCTGGAGGATGCACCCGATACAGGCGACGAGGGGCTCGATTATTTCCGAGCGTACATTCCCGTTGGCTTCCTTGACGAAAAGCATCTTGCCCTGTATGTAGGCGGATACACGGGGGCGTTGACATATGAAATTTACAATGTGGAAACAGGCGAGACAACTCCCGTCTACGCTCCCGGATACAAAACGGGAGACGACGGAGAACAGTACTTTGTTCGATACAACCCTGTAATAGCAATTGACGGATGGCTGTATCTGACGAATCACGAGCAGAGAATAGAAGGCAATCCGCTGGAGCGTTGCGGTGTGTCAAAGGTGGATCTGAGCGGTAATTTTGTTGAGGTAGCTCACAAGTATGACACGGAGGGAGTGTTTGCTTTGCCGCTTGAGCTGACGTGGATGAATAACAGCGGAAGCACGTGGGAAATGTATGCGTATGAATACAACCACTATTCAAAAGAGAGTGAAGAGTATTTTAAGTCCATGAACCACCGCATCAACAAAACAATTTACTCCGCAGATTTCGATCTTCTGCTTGAGATAGAGTATCCATTCTTCTACGGGGCGCAAATGGAAGACGTGTACATCTACGAAAGCTCCTGCACGGTCATCACATTCGCAGAGAGATAATTGGTTGCCCGAACGGTTTCCGCTGTCCTCGGCGGGATGTCGGGGATGCCCTCCCCTATGGGTTTTTCCAATGTATGTAGAACGATTATCGGGGGGGGGAGAGTTATTACAACGTTCACGAAGTGAACTCATAACTTGACGAAGTCAATCATCACTCATCACTCAATAAATATCCACCCGCATAGCGGGTGGTTTTTCATTTTCGGGCATAGCCCTATCTAAACTGGCTGCGTACAAGTACGCTGTTTTTGGACCTGTCAGTCATGCATTTTTTACTTGCTACCCGTAAACGTTTACTAAGCCTTCCTCCGGCCGTTTTTACAAAACAGGAAGGTGGCAGACGGAGTCTGACGGAAGGAGCCTGCGTCACTTTTAGTTAAGCTTTGCTCTAGTGTTACGCACTCTCCCTCAGTCACCTACGGTGACAGCTCCCTCCCGGAAGGAGCCTCTTGTTGTCTCCGTTCTCGACTCTTTCTGCTCATCGGCAAAGCCTCTAAATTCGGCACCGCCGAACTTTTGCTGAACTCACGCGACTATCGCGTGGTTTTCTTTATACAAAAAGACCCATAAAAGTGATCAAGTTCACTTTCGGGTCCTTTTTTTATTCAATTACCGCTTCTGCTCCGGCCAAAACCAGCGCGGAAACAAATTTCTCCGCCGCGGCAGGGGTCATGTACATGCCAATCATCGGAAGAGTCTCCTTGATAATACCCTTCGCCACAGTAAGTCCGCATCCCGTGTGGCGGTCAATCAGCTTGACCACTTCCGTTTTGTCCTCACCTACGCTGATGAGTCGAACGAACTTCATGCCGCGGGAGCTTTCCGATGAGACAACCGCCTCTCCGCCAAGCTCTGCCAAAGATTCGAGCAGTCGAACTCCTGCATCTGAATCTTTCAAAACGAATTTTGCGCCGTCCGCCAAATCAGCCAAAGCCTTTGCTTCTTTCAGTGACAGATCAGAACAACTCAATATCACGCTCGTGAGCTGCTGTCTGTCGGCGGGCGACTTAACTATCTCGCCAACGATCATTGGGGGATAGACCGATACGTTTTCCGTGATGAATTCCTCGTCTCCGTCTGTCACAATACAGCGGTACATGAGGATGGCATCGCTTGCATCGAAGTTGTACTCCACAACCAACGTGCCCTCTGTGCCGATCTCAACCCAATCGAGCGTGCCGAGGTCGTACACTTGCCATGAATATCCCACGTCGTTACCCAGCGCCTCTGCCGAAAACTCCACCCGGCCGACCATCTTATCGGGGTATGCGGAAACCGGCGCGGTCACAACCTCAAAAGGAATGTCGATTATCATATCAAAGCGGATCCTGCGGTCGGAGTCAAGTATTCGCGCAAGAATGGCGGAAACCTCGCTTCTGCGGATGCTTGAATCGGGGTTGCAGACGTGAGTTTCGGCGTCCGAACCCTGAAGAATACCCGCGCGGTACAGCTTGTAGATTCCCTCGGCCTGAGGATGCTCTGCGCCAACGTCGGGGATGGCATTGTCCTGAATATCATTTATCGGGTTGAGTATCTCGTCGGAAAGCGCGGCAGCAAAGATCTCCATGTAACCGCCGCGGGTTGCGTTTTCGTTCCATTCGTATTCGTGAGTAATTATCTCGCGTTCCGCACAGTAGTCAACGTAGGTCTGATACCACGGGTCGCCGTTGCTCAGCGTAACAGTGCCTTCGGTGAAGAACTGGTTGAGACACGCTGCAAGCTTGACCGCCTCGGCATAGGTCAGATTGGCGTCGGGGGCAAAGGTGGTGTAGGTCTTGCCGTTAATGAGGCCTGAACGGTACGCGGTGCGAACGTCTGCGTAGTACCACGCGTCCTCCTTCACGTCGGAAAAGGGCAGCGGTGCGGCAAGGGCGTTGGCGGCAAGAAAAACGCACAAAAGAAGCGCGGAGACGGTATTTATGATAAACTTTTTCATTGAATGATCCTTAAGTGATGTTGTATGACAAAATTATACACAATTCGCGGGGGAATATCTATAGAGTTTTTGTTAACGGATTGTTTTATTATTGTTATCCCGACCTTAACAAGGATCTTTCCGTGAAGTGGTATAATTATATTGAATAAAGAAATCGGAGGCAGACATGAAGAAGACTGAAATGAGTAAAGCAAAAAAGACAAATAAAGCCCGTTTTGTTGTGTTGGCTGTCGTCTGCGCTTTGATAATTGTTGCCGTGATAGTCCTCCTTAATAGCTCCGTTATTCGTTATAAGGGAACTCCCGATATGGACTATTCTGCCGGTGTTCTCACTCGGTATGATTGGCTTGGGCGTCCAAGCTGTATAGTCAGAGATGAGGCGGTTTTTTATACCGTTGATTACGGTAACAGCGGCAATGGCGGAGTGATTCGCCGCGTGCTGAACGGTAAAAATGAAGTGGTGTTTGAAACTACCCAGTTTTTTGACGCTGTTGACAGAAACACCCTTGTGTTGCGCTACAACGGCAATCTTGTTCTCTATAATATAGCTGACGAAAGCCGTATAACCATAGGCGACTATGGCCTTATTTCTGCGGGTAACGGAAAGGTGTATTGCTACACGGAAGAGAAAACAGACGAGCTTCATCAGTATGATACAACAGTATTTGATTATAACGTTGAGGATGGCAGCATAAGCGAAATTCTCCATTTTGTTGGCACACAGGTGTCTTATGACCATCGCGGATTATTCTACACCGATAACTTTGTACATAAGTATTATTCATTTGAGGATAATAAGATCATAGAAGAGTTTGAAGATATAGAATGGACTGATCTTAAGAACGCAAAAAACGATACCAACCATTCGTTTGCCCGTCTCGGTGACAAGATCATGCATACCACCGACAATATTTTAGAGGTGTATGACCTTGCTTCGGGAGAGATGACCACCGTTCTTCGGGGAAAAAGCCGACTTATATACGCATCTATGACTGAAGACGCGGTGTACTATTCAAACCGAGCGGTGGATATTTCCCTTTGGACGGTAAAGGACGAGAAAAACGGCACTTATAAGTTCTCTTTTGAAACAGGCGAGACAGAAAAGATATCAAACAAAAAATATCATTATGTAGTGGCAATAGAAGAGGATATTTTGGTTGTAGAGGGCGCACTTGGCAGAATAAAAAAGGTAAAGGTCAAATAATTTTGCAAAAATCCCTTGACAAAGCAATAGTGTTGTGATATAATATTCAAGCGTTCGAGAAATATCTTGGGCAAAAGTGAATAATGTGTCTGCGAAAGCAATAGACACAGCACACGCAAAGGTGGCTGAGCTGGTCTAAGGCGCACGACTGGAAATCGTGTGTTCGGCTAATAACCGACCGAGGGTTCGAATCCCTCCCTTTGCGTTAAAAAAAGAAGTATCCCATAGGGATGCTTCTTTTTTTGTTTGTTAGTGGTGGGGATTCGAACGGGTCGGTAGTGAATACAGTCCAGTGGACTGTAGAGCCGACCCTGACCGAGCCCGCAGGCGAGAGCGAATCCCTCCCTTTGCGTTAAACAAAAACATCAACTTCGGTTGGTGTTTTTTGTTTTATTCGGGGGAACGTGAGAAAGCTCTGGGCGTTTCAGGCAAAGCCGGCAAGTATGAAGCGCAACCGAGAAACGCCGTACACTGACGCTTGCGTCAGTAGGGGTTCAGAATCCCTCCCTTTGCGTTAAAAAATATGACATCCATCAGGGTGTCATATTTTTTTGCTTTCTGTATGGAGGGATTCGAACGCAGTGAGCAAATTATCCGGGGGATGATTTGCGAGCGGTGTCCGAAGTGTTTTGCGAGGCAGAAAAGAAGGAGTATGAAGCATTGCCGAGCAAAACACAAGAGCGAAATTAGTGAAGAGGATTGGGTGCGCCGTTCCCGCTTGCGTCAGTAGGGGTTCAGAATCCCTCCCTTTGCGTTAAAAAATATGGCATCCATTAGGATGTCATATTTTTTTATTTCACTCCACGGAGGGATGAGAACGCAGTGAGCAAATTATCCGGGGGATGATTTGCGAGCGGTGTCCGAAGTGTTTTGCGAGGCATAAGAGAGCGAGTATGAAGAATTGCCGAGCAAAACGCAAGAGCGAAATTAGTGAACGTAATTGGGTGAGCTACCCACATGCGTCAGTAGGGGTTCGAATCCTCTCGTAAATATCCCAACAGCAAAAACTCCCCCGGCGGTAACCGAGGGATATTTTTACAGTTCTTCTGCCCTAAAGGAGGTATAGTCTTCGTAGTAATAGCTGTGGTCGATACCTTTCATGAATATCTCGCGGTCGTTCACCATGTCGGTCAAAGCGTTTTTCAAAACATGCTTTATCTCAATATCTCTGACAGGACTGCGCTCCATTGCAAGAAGATAGTCCTCCTTATCCACCGCGCTCCAGTCAATGACAGCACCAATCTCTTTTTTGAGCATGCAGTCCAGCCAAATGCGTGTTGCACGCCCATTACCTTCTCGGAAAGGATGAGCTATATTCATTTCGACGTATTTTTCTATGATTTCATCGAAGGTAGACTGAGGCATTTTGTCAATGTTTTCGAGGGAGACTTCGAGATACATCAGAGGTGCAAAACGGAAATTACCCTTTGCAATGT
Organism: Oscillospiraceae bacterium; assembly: GCA_015064345.1. Classification (GTDB taxonomy): domain Bacteria; phylum Bacillota; class Clostridia; order Oscillospirales; family CAG-272; genus UMGS1696. The sequence goes on from SVSK01000050.1 coordinate 7,093, forward strand.
TTACAGTACGAATTTTACCGGCAAACTCGTAAATGTCCTCAAACAGAAGCTTGTGTATTTCCATGAGAGACGCTGTGGTGCCTGCTTCAAGAGTATCAAGCATTCCACTCTCAAACATTTCTACGGCTTTTTTCTTGCTGATGCGCTCTTCTTCGCGTGCAAGAAGTGCCGAGGATGTTATCCCAAGCTTGTTCTCAATCATTCCGCCACCTCTTTTCAGTAGTTATTCACATAATATATTATATCACATTTTTGCCGAAAAAACAATAATTCAAATAATGTCAGGTTAAGTATTTCCTCAACTCATCTTGCCCTTGATATAGAGAAATACCAACCACCGCCAAAATTCAGCATGTTGTGATGGCGCGATATTTTCTCCGGTTTTTCGCCTGAGCGACTAAAGTATATAAACATGTACCCGGTCGAGTTTCCGAGCTCAATAAAATTTTCATCTATCGACACATATTCATGAGTGGTGCCCGAAAGCAAGTCGAGAATAACGTCAATCTCTTCTTCGGTGAGGGGAGAGGCGATATCAGGCTCGCTTTCGTCATAAAAAATCTCCACACCGCTCTCGTCGGAAATCCAGATGCTCACTTCTCCTTCAATACCGTTTCTGTTGTAGTAAGAAGTAAGCATATCCGCTACTTCGTTGTATGCGTCTTCATTCGAGAAATATCTTTCTTTGTATCTGCTCAGTTCCCCCCGGTAAATGCTAAAAACAAACGCCGCTACAATAACAACACAGATAATAGCAATTAAAATCCCTTTTTTCATAAAACCTCCGGCTATATTTCACTTACAAATCTCGTTCCACTGTCAATCGCCGCAGATTTCTTCTCGTTTGCCGCAGAGGATGATCTTCTCACGCACTATTGAGCTGAACGCGGAATAGGGCATCACCTCTCCCGCAGAAAATCCGCAGTAGCGAAGCACCTCGCTGTCATATCGCGCCACCTTTTCCTCAGTCTGACAGATGCCGTCACCCATGTTGCTCGGACACTTCTCGCACAGCTCATCCGTAGCGGAGATTATCTCAACAAGCGGGTCGGCGGACAGCTCACTTACTATCCTTGCCATGTGAGAGGTGAACTCATTACTGTAACCCTCGCCGCGAAAAAAGCTGATGCACATTCCGTGGTGTGGCCTGATTTTGTAAATGCAGTCATTCATAGCAGATCAAATTCCTTGTATTGTGTGGATGGAGATGGTGGGGGTCGCGGGATATGACAGAGGTGTTTTATGCCAGCGGATGAAAAAACGCACACGCTTTGTCATTCTGAGTGGAACACGGAGTGTGCAGTCGCAGAATCTATCTTTGAGATCCTTCAGTTGGGTAGGGTATTATGATAACAAAAACCATCAATTCAGCGACCCTACCCGTGAGAACTTCGTTCTCTTTATGTTTTGCTGTTATTTTAACGCAGGATGACAGACTTTGGAGTTTTGACGTTCTGGGGTGGAGAAATTCAAACCTGAACGAACGGACAGTCGAGCAACGATACAAAGTATCGTAACCTGTCCCTACGGGTTTGTTGGTGTTTTATGTCAGCGGACAGACGTACAATCCCCGCTACACCAAATATTTCTTCTTTATTATTTATTCTCTATTCTTTATTCTTTACACTTCAAAATCTTGTTGCATACCCACATCGGCGGCACATGTCCTCGGTGGGAACTCGCCGCTCAAAGCCTTTTTTCATGGCTTCGGCACGTGGAGAGGTGATGATCTTCTCGATATCCTCGGTGAAAATGTTGCCCAGCGCTATAACTCCGTCGCTATCGAGACAGCAGGGGACTACAGTTCCGTCGCACAGCACGCCGAAATGGTCACGCATACCGTAACAGAACACCGCGTCACTTACAACGTCCGCGTCCTTGTCGGGCCATGCGAATCGGTCTCCCATCTGGAGAAACAGTCGGTCGCGGATTCGTATGTTTCGGGGGCTTTCCACCCATTCACCCGGGATAAGCTTTTGCAGTTTGTCGATTATCAGCTCGTTTTTGCCGCCGTCGTGGCCTTTGTTCCAGAGTCGGAGCACCACAATAATGCCGGCCTCCGATGCCTTTGTTGCAAAATCCGCCACGGAAGTGAGATAGTCCTCAAACGTCTCCCCCGCCTCGCCCTCGAAGCTGTGGAGTGACACCACTACTTTATATGCGCCCGCGTCGATGATCTCCTGACCGCGTTTGCCAAGGAGAGTGCCGTTTGTTGTGACAGTGGACTTAAATCCGCGCTCGTTTGCAAGGTGGAGAAAGCGTGGCAGCTCGGGATGTGTCAGCGGCTCGCCCATCAGGTGGTAGTACAAATACTCCGTCACGTTACCCAGCTGAGAGAGCACGCGAACAAACTCCTCCTCCGACATTCGCCGTGGTTTGCGGGAATGCCCGTGGCAGAAGGAGCAATTCATATTGCAGATGTTGGTTATCTCAACGTAAACGCGTGAATACATGTGCCCTCCGGGAAAGAATAGAGAATAAATAAAAAAATAATAAATAATAAATAATAAATAATAAATATGGGTGTGGCGGGGATTGTACGTCTGTCCGCTGACGGGAAAACAGCAAAACACAAAGAGGACGTAGTCCTCAGGGGTAGGGTCGCTGAATTTATGTTTTTTTGTTAGCCTCATACCCTACCCGGCCGTAGGGGAGGGGTCTTCCCTCCCGTCGTTCAAGTTTGGATTTCTCCACCATAGAACTACAACCGTCAGAGTCTGTCATTCTGACAACACACGGAGTGTGTAATCGAAGAATCTAATGGAGATCCTTCGGCTGGGTAGGGTATTATAATAACAAAACCCATACAGCAACTGACCCTACCCGTGAGAACTTCGTTCTCTTTATGTTTTGCTGTTATTTTCACTCAGGATGACAACGTAAAATCGTTCAAGTCTGAATTTCTCTGCGGGAGGGGGAACCCCACCACTACGGATTTTATGTTTTTTCTTACATCTGAAAATTTGCGTCAATCGAAAACCGCAGTTCTTTCCCTGCCCAGGGGAAATCAAGCTCGGTGGAGACGAGAGAGGCGCCCTTGAAGTTGACTCGGCTGCCGTATTTGCCGTCTCCGATGAGGGGGGATCTGCGTGAGCCGAACTGAACGCGTATCTGATGTGTCCGACCGGTGAGAAGGCACACCCGCGCCACAGTTATCTCTTTATCCTTGTAAGCGAATCGGTCCACAAGCTCGTATGTGAGCCGTGCTTCCTTTGCGCCGGGACGGTCTCCCTTTACCACAAAGGATTTGTCTCGGCGACGGTCGAAATACAAAAAGTCTGCCATCTCGCCCGACCGGGGCAAGCTCTCGTCTGCGGTGATGTAGGCGGTGTACGTCTTTTTCAGAAGTCCGCCCGTAATGGAGCGTGACAACTCCGCCGCACCTCGCTTGGTGAGAGCGTAGACCATCAGCCCCGCCGTTGTTCTGTCAAGCCTGTGAACGGTGTACACCTGATCGGGTGATATGGACAGCGCTTCAGCTATTGCCGCGGGTACGTTCGGCTGACCTGCGCTGAATTCAGACAGCCATCCGTATGGCTTGTTTACCACCACAAAGTCTTTTTCTCTGTGAATTATCTCGAGCATCCGTCCGCCTCCGATTTTTTCGTAATTATATAGGTAATTATATCATTCCCACGGAAGAAAATCAATAGGCTTGTATTTCCCGGGTATAACCATGGTTTTCCGAATGGGTGTAGCATTAAGGCCCCTTCCGGGAGGGGGCTCCCACGAAGTGGGTGGGGGAGAGGGCGATCAAGAATTTTGGCTGAACGTTTCGGGAGTGACACACATTATGTAATTGTCGGACTATTGTATTTCCCATCCACCCGTGACATATTTCCCGCTTTCGCGCATATATTATAGTGAAAAGCTGTAAAAACAAAGGAGTGCGCTATGGATAAAGAACAGATGACTGCGGTAGCAACCATGTCAACCGATGAAGAAAACTATGAAATACAAGTGGAACCCATCCCCGAGAACACCGAGACAAGCCCTGCCGAGTGGGAAACCGCCGCTTCAGACTCACCTTGCGAGAGATGTGCGGATTATCTGGCAGAGATATCATCATACATAAGCGGAGACAACGCCCCCATCACAACAGCAGGGTGGATATGGGTGAATCTTGCCATGCTCATTCCGCCGCTGAATCTCATACTCTTGTTTTTGTGGGCAGGGGGAGGAACCCGTCGCACGAATCTGAAGAATTACGCCAGAGGGATACTGCTTACCGCGGTGGTGCTCTCGCTTGTGTTCCTCATTACGGTGGTCATCGCGGACCGTGTCTTTGGTTATGAGATAAGACTCGCGTGGAACAGGGGATAGAGGGAGGTAAGAGATAATAGTTAATAGGTAATAGTGAAGAGTGAAGAGGTGTGGTTATTCCATAGGGGAGGGGTCGCCTCTCCCGCCGTAGAAATTCAAACCTGAACGCACACACTTTGTCATTCTGAGCGGAACACGGAGTGTGCAGTCGAAGAATCTATTTTGAGATACTTCAGAGATCCTTCGACAGGCTCAGGATGACAGACTTTAACGGTTGTAGTTCTACGGTGAAGGAATCCTAACCTGAACGACGGACGATCGCTTTACGTTGTCATCCTGAGTGAAGCGGAGCGTAATCGAAGGATCTCCATTAGATCCTTCGACAGGCTCAGGATGACAGACTTTGGAGATTGGCGCCCTCCCGCCATTAAATTCAAACCTCAACGACGGGAGGGAAGACCCCTCCCCTACGGGTGAAGCGTATTTTCTATGTCAGCGGATGAAATAGCGGTTTTCGCTACACCAATATTTATTCTTTATTCTTTATTATTTATTCTTTTTTCTCTAATACAAAAAAGACCCCGCAGGGTCTCTTTTTGTTTCTGTTATTCCGCGATGATAATGTACGAATAGATCTCCTGGCCGCCGTCTACGAAATAGATCTCCGCGTCGGGGTGATTTTCTGCGATCTTTGCCTTGAGCGCTTCGTTTTCTTCCGCGCTTGCGTCCTTGCCGCTGAATACTGTTACCATGAACTTGTCGGGACCAGCGAACATTTTGTCAACCAGAGCAGTCGCCGCGTCTACCTTTTCCTTGCAAGATGCAATGATCTCCTTGCCGATGAATCCGATATGGTCGCCGTTTGTGATGTGTACGCCGTTCATGTCTGCGTCGCGGATGGCGTTGGACACGCTGCCTGTTACAACGAACTGCATAGCCTCAAGAGAGCCTGCGATAGCTTCGTCCGGAGTTTCCGCTTCGGGATTAATGGACGCGATGCCGATATATCCTGCGCCAAGGTCCTTGCTTTCGACAACGTGAACTTCAGCCTTGTCGTAAATGGACGCCGCCTGCTTTGCCGCCATGATAATGTTGCCGTTATTGGGGAATACGAAAATATGCTCCGCGTTTACCTTGGAGAAAGCGTTAACGAAATCCTCTGTTGAGGGGTTGTTGGTCTGGCCGCCCTTTACAACGAAGTCAACTCCGATATCCTTGAATGTGGACTCAATTCCCGCGCCGTTTGCAACTGCTACAGTACCGTATTTCTTGGGGGGAGCAGCCACTTCGGGCTCTTCCTTTTTCGCTTCAATTTGCTCGCTGTGCTGAACGGACATGTTTTCGATCTTGATTGTGAGGAACTCACCGAACCGGCGACAGAAGCCCAGCACCTTGTCGGGTGTCATGGTGTGAACGTGTACCTTAACGATGCTTCCGTCCTTGAATGCAACGATGGAGTCGCCGATAGTCTGAAGGAACTCGGTAATAACAGCCACGTCAAAGGATGCTGTGTCCACCTTACTGCGCTGGAGCTGAAGAAGGAACTCTGTGCAGTAGCCGTATACCATTTCGCTGTCCTCGGTAAATCCGGAGAAGTCAACTGCAGGAGCGGCAGCCTTACGGCTTGTGCCCGCGTCAGTGATCTCCTCGCCGATAAGTACCTTGTTAAAGCCTTCCATAATATAGAAGAGACCTGCTCCACCGCTGTCAACCACGCTTGCCTCACGGAGAACCGCAAGAAGCTCAGGTGTGCGCTGGAGGGAGGTGTACATTTCCTGGGTCAGATCTGCGAAAAGTGTGCGGATGGTGCTCTCTTCGTTAAGATTCTTAACCGCGTACTCAACTGCCTCGCGTGCAACTGTGAGAATTGTACCCTCGGTGGGAGTGAGAACGGAGCGATACGCCTGCTTTACGCCAACCTGAAGAGCCGCGCCAACAGCTTCGGCATCTGCACGGTCGATCTGGTCAAATCCCTTTGCCATACCGCTGAAGAACTGGGAGAGGATAACGCCGGAGTTGCCTCTTGCGCCCATGAGCATACCCTTTGAGAGAGCCGCCATAACTTCAGCAAGACTGGAGGACTCGATTCTCTCCATTGCCGCAACACCGCTCTCGATGGTCATGCTCATATTGTCGCCCGTATCTCCGTCGGGAACGGGGAACACGTTGAGGTTGTTTACTTCGTCGGCATTTGCGCGAAGCTGTGCGGCACCTCCCTGCGCCATTTTCGCAAACAGAGAGCCGTCAAGGAACTTTTCGCTCTCGTCGATCAGAATACCGTTTCTATCCATATTAGACATGATAAATTAATACCTTTCGATCGTGAAGATTTATATTACATAGAAGAATATACAAACGAATTGAAGTATGCTGCCCAGCACCACGAACAGGTGGAAGATGGAGTGCATATAGCGGTGGCGCTTGCCGATTCCGTAGATAACAGCGCCAACGGTGTACGCGATTCCGCCGGCAAGGAGCCAGAGGAGTCCGCCAAGGGGAACTGCATTCAGCACAGGCTTGATGGCGATTATCACGCACCATCCCATGCAGATGTAGCACGCCATTGACAGCTTGGAGTATTTTTTCAGATCAATAGCGGTGAAGACTGCCGCAGCTGCCGCACATCCCCAGACGATTCCGAAGAGCGTCCATGCCCAGCCCGGGGAGACCTGTCTGACGTCGCACATCACGATTGGGGTGTACGTGCCGCCGATGAGGAAGTAGATCATACAGTGGTCAATGATCTGCATGACTTTTTTGGATTTGTTGGTCCGCAGTCCGTGATAAACGCTGGATACCGAGTACATGAACACAAGGGATGCTCCGTAGAGGGAACAGCTGACCACTGCCCATGGGTCTCCCTTTATTGCGGAGAATACCACGCACAGCACCAGTGCGACGATTCCGATACCGCCGCCTGCTATGTGGGAGACCATGTTGAAGATCTCCTCTCCTTTTGTATAGTCCGGCAGACGTCTGTCCGCCAGCTTTGTTCTTGTCATTGATTTGTCCTTTCGAGATTGTTGCTTGTGGGTTTGGAGGTTTTTCTCTTATTACTTTAGCTGTGATGTTCGTGTAGCGTAGTCTATGCTTTCGCATAGAACCTAAGAGGTGTAGACGCAGACACCTCTTAGGAATCCCCCTGCGCCAAGGGGCAAAAGTTCACGTCGTTCACTATTTTCCCCTTTGGAAACCCCTTTTGATTCTGCTTGAGTTGAAACATAGAGCGATTCACATCAATATTATTAATCCATGATTGCGACAGAA
>SVSK01000051.1 GCA_015064345.1 Oscillospiraceae bacterium
GACGCCGGTAAGACTACAACCACGGAGCGTATTCTGTTCTACACAGGTAAGACCCATAAGATCGGTGATACCCACGACGGTACAGCCACTATGGACTGGATGGAGCAGGAACAGGAGAGAGGTATTACAATCACCTCCGCTGCTACAACATGCTTCTGGAATGATACGCGAATCAATATCATCGATACTCCCGGCCACGTTGACTTTACCGTTGAGGTAGAACGTTCTCTCAGAGTTCTTGACGGATCCGTAACTGTTCTTTGTGCTAAGGGCGGTGTTGAACCCCAGTCCGAGACAGTATGGCGTCAGGCTAACAAGTACAACGTTCCCCGTATGGCTTATGTCAACAAGATGGATATTATGGGTGCTAACTTCTACCGCGTTGTAGATATGATGAGAGAGCGTCTCAAAGCGAACGCTGTCCCGATCCAGCTCCCCATTGGTGCAGAAGAAACCTTCAAGGGTATCATCGACCTGATGTCCATGGAAGCCGATGTATATTATGATGACCTCGGTAAGGATATGAGAGTAGAACCCATTCCTGCCGATATGCTTGAAAAAGCACAGGAATACCGTGACAAGATGGTTGAGGCTATCGCAGAAACAGACGAAGAACTCTTCGAAAAGTACTGCGAAGGCGAAGAACTCACCATTCCCGAACTGAAGAAGGCTCTCCGCCAGGCTACAATCGACAACAAGATCGTTCCTGTAGTTTGCGGTACATCCTACAAGAACAAGGGTGTTCAGAAGCTGCTCGACGCAGTTATCGACTATATGCCTTCTCCTCTCGACATTCCTGCTATTAAGGGTATCAACCCTGATACAGAGGAAGAAGACGTTCGTCACGCATCTGATGATGAACCCTTCTCCGCACTTGCATTTAAGATCATGACTGACCCGTTCGTTGGTAAGCTCTGCTTCTTCCGTGTTTACTCCGGTAAGGTTGAAACAGGTTCTACTGTTTATAACCCCGGTAAGCGCGCTCGCGAACGTTTCGGCCGTGTACTCCAGATGCACGCTAATGACCGTAAGGATATCGACTGCGTATATGCAGGTGACATCGCTGCTGTTGTATCTGTAAAGAACACAACAACCGGTGACACATTCTGTGACGAAAAGAATCCTATCATTCTCGAGTCCATGGAATTCCCGGAACCTGTTATTTCCGTAGCTATCGAGCCTAAGACCAAGGCAGGCGAAGAAAAGATGGGCATCGCGCTCTCTAAGCTCGCTGAAGAAGACCCCACATTCCGTACCTACACAGACGAAGAGACCGGTCAGACTATTATCTCCGGTATGGGTGAACTCCACCTCGAAATCATCGTTGACAGACTTCTCCGCGAATTCAAGGTAGAAGCTAACGTAGGTGACCCCCGCGTATCTTACAAGGAAACTATCCGCAGAGGAGCGGATTCCGACCTCAAGTACGCTCGTCAGTCCGGTGGTAAGGGTCAGTACGGTCACGTTAAGATCCACATCGAACCCAACGAGCCCGGCGCAGGATTCGTGTTCGAGAACACCGTTGTTGGTGGTGCTATTCCCAAGGAATACATCCCCGCAGTTGAAAGCGGTATCAAGAGCGCAATGGAATCCGGTGTACTTGCCGGCTACAACGTTGTTGACGTTAAGGTAAACCTTTACGACGGTTCCTACCACGAAGTTGACTCTTCCGAAATGGCATTCAAGATTGCCGGTTCTATGGCATTCAAGGACGCTATGCAGAAGGCTGATCCCGTTCTTACAGAGCCTGTAATGAAGGTAGTTGTTGTAACTCCCGAAGATTACATGGGCGACGTAATCGGCGGTCTTAACCAGAGACGCGGTCAGGTTAACTCCATGGACCAGGTATTCGGTGCATACCAGATCACAGCATACGTTCCGCTGTCTGAAATGACAGGCTACTCCACAGACCTCCGTTCCCGTACACAGGGCCGCGGCCAGTTCTCTATGGAGCCCGACCACTTCGCTGAAGTTCCCAAGAGCATCAGAGATAAGGTCATCACAAAGAAATAAATAAATTAAATTAATTATATTTTAGGAGGATCATCCAAATGGCAAAGGCAAAATTTGAACGTACCAAAGCCCACGTTAACATTGGTACTATCGGTCACGTTGACCACGGTAAGACAACCACAACCGCTGCTATCACAAAGACTCTCGGTCTGAAGAACGGTAACGTTGAATTTATGGCATATGACCAGATCGACAACGCTCCCGAAGAAAGAGCTCGTGGTATCACAATTAACACAAGACACGTTGAATACGAAACAAACGCTAGACACTACGCACACGTTGACTGCCCCGGCCACGCCGACTACGTTAAGAACATGATCACCGGTGCTGCTCAGATGGACGGCGCTATCCTCGTAGTTGCTGCTTCCGACGGTCCTATGCAGCAGACTCGTGAGCACATCCTTCTCGCTCGTCAGGTAGGCGTTCCCGCAATCGTTGTTTACATGAACAAGTGCGACCTCGTTGACGACGAAGAGCTCCTCGACCTCGTTGAAATGGAAATCCGTGAGCTCCTTTCCGAGTACGACTTCCCCGGCGACGATATTCCGATCGTTCGTGGTTCCGCTCGTGACGCTCTCGAATCCACAAGCACAAACGCTGATGATCCCGAATACGCTTCCATCCTCGCTCTTATGGACGCTGTTGACGAATACATTCCTACACCTCCTCGTAAGTCCGACGAACCCTTCCTTATGCCTGTTGAGGACGTATTCTCCATCACAGGTCGTGGTACAGTTGCTACAGGTAGAGTAGAACGTGGTGTCGTTAAGATGGGTGACGTTGTTGAAATCGTTGGTCTCTCTGACGAAAAGAAGACAACAACAATCACAGGCGTTGAAATGTTCCGTAAGCTCCTCGACTCCGCTGAAGCTGGTGACAACGTTGGTCTCCTTCTCCGTGGTATCGACAAGAAGGCTATCGAAAGAGGTCAGGTTCTCTGCAAGCCCGGCTCCATTCAGCCTCACACAAAGTTCGTAGGTCAGGTTTACGTTCTTACTGAAAAGGAAGGTGGCCGTCAGAAGCCCTTCTTCGCAGGTTACAGACCTCAGTTCTACTTCAGAACAACTGACGTTACAGGTACAATCGGTCTTCCTGAAGGCGTTGAAATGTGCCGTCCCGGTGACAACGTAGACATGAGCGTTGAACTCATCACTCCTATCGCTATCGAAACAGGTCTCCGTTTTGCTATCCGTGAAGGTGGTAGAACAGTTGGTTCCGGTGTTGTTATCGAAATCCAGGGCTAATTCTTAGCATAAATAATAAGGGCATGGCTTCGGCTTTGCCCTTTTTGTTTTGCTCTTGACATTTCCGAGTATATGTGATAATATATATAGGAACTAAGTAGTTTATTTTCTGTTTACTAACTTAATATCATATTTTCGGGTTGACAGGCGCATTTGCCGTAGAGCATATCTCCCATTCCGTTTAGTGTGGCAAATGCCGAGTTGACAAGCAACTCGCTGAGTTCAACTTCCTACACCAACAATAGCTGCCGCAACAGTCTATACTCTATTTACTAACTTAATATCATATTTTCGGGGACAGGTGAAATTCCTTACCGGCGCATTTGCCGTGGAGAGCTTCACTTATTCCGTTTGGTGTGGCAAATGCCCGAGGTGACAAGCACCTCGCTATGTGTAACTTTCTACACGAACAACAGCTCCCGCAACAAGCTGATACTTTGGTTACAGTGATATTGTAAGTCTGTAACTCAAGAGACAATTTAATATTCTATTTTCGGGGACAGGTGAAATTCCTTACCGGTGGTTATAGTCCACGAGCTTCGCATTAATAAATGCAGGTTGAAAAGGTGAAATTCCTTTACCGACAGTTCGTAATGAGTCAACTCATTATACAGTCTGGATGAGAGAAGATACAAAATGCGATTTTTCGCGTCTCCGTGGTGTTTTCCGCGGATTTTTTGTTTCTTCCGAAAAACGTAAACGACATTTTGGAGGATATCATGAACAAATCAAAACCGAACAATCTCACAAACGTACGAAATATTACCGCCATCGGTCTGTTTTCAGCCATTGCGTTTATACTTTGTCTTGTTTTCCATTTCAAGGCGATGTTTCTCACCTTCGACCTTAAGGATTCAGTAATAACGGTAGGCGCAATGCTTCTCGGGCCTGTTCCGGGACTTATTATGTCTGTAATTGTTTCCCTGCTTGATTTTCTTCTTATTCCCAGCAGCACGGGAACAGGCGTTTACGGGCTCATGATGGATATCATCTCCAGCGCAAGCTTTGTCTGCATTGGTAGCTGGATCTATACATACAGACGCACTATGGGCGGTGCCGTTATTGGTATGGTTTCATCAGTATTAGGCATGACCGCAATCATGATGGGTGCAAATATTCTTATCACTCCGCACTACATGAGCGTTTCTACAAGTGAAGTGATTGCGCTGATTCCCACATTGCTCCTGCCGTTCAATCTCACAAAGGCTGTATTCAACGCGGCTCTTGTGTTTATTCTCTACAACCCCATAGCTAAGGCGATGCGACTTGCAAAATTCGTTCCTGCGGGAAGTTCCGAGGGCAGGACAAAAAACCTCAACCTTACCATTGCCGTTACGGCGGTTGGATTGATAGTTGGTGCGGCGGCGCTACTATACTTCTTCCTCGGACTTGGCGGCAGCTTCTCAATTAATTGATTTTGCGATAAATCAGTCGAAAATACACATAAAAAATTGTACATAAATGAAGAAATATGCTATTGCATAATGGCTCATTGTATGATATAATATACTCGTTAAAAATAAATATTACTTATCAAGAGTGGCTGAGAGACTGGCTCGACGACGCCCGGCAACCTATCGTGTGACAAGGTGCTAATTCCTGACAGATGAGTTTAACGTGTTCTCGGTCTGTCAGGCTGGGAACACTTTTTTAGTCTCTCACCGAAGAAGGAGAAAAAGATGAAGAAATTATTCACATCGGAGTCCGTAACAGAAGGACATCCCGACAAAATCTGCGACCAGATTTCCGACAGAATACTTGACGAAATGCTCAGACAGGATCCCATGTCCCGTGTTGCTTGCGAAACCTGCTGCACCACCGGTATGGTTATGGTAATGGGCGAGATCACCACCAACGCTTACGTTGACATCCAGGAGGTTGTGCGTAATACTGTAGTAAACATTGGCTACGACAGAGCGAAGTACGGCTTTGACGGCACAACATGCGCTGTAATCAACTCCATCCACGAGCAGTCTCCCGACATCGCTCTCGGCGTTGACAAGTCTGCTGAGGCTAAGTCCGGTGAGGCTGACGAGTTTGACATCGGCGCAGGTGACCAGGGCCTCATGTTCGGATATGCATGCAACGAGACACCTGAGCTTATGCCGCTTCCCATTTCTCTTGCGCAGAAAATGGCAATGAAGCTGACCGAGGTTCGCAAGAACGGTACACTCGCATATCTCCGTCCCGACGGAAAGACACAGGTAACAGTTGAATATGAAGGAGACCGTCCCGTCAGAATCGACACAGTTGTTGTTTCCTCTCAGCATGACCCCGAGGTTACACTTGAGCAGATCAGAGCTGACGTTATTGAACACGTTATCAAGCCCACCGTACCCGCGGACATGCTTGACGACGAAACAATCATTCACGTTAACCCCACAGGCCGCTTTGTTATCGGTGGTCCTATGGGTGACAGCGGTCTTACCGGCCGTAAGATCATCGTTGACACATACGGCGGATACTCCCGTCACGGCGGCGGTGCATTTTCCGGCAAGGACCCCACAAAGGTTGACCGTTCCGCTTGCTACATGGCTCGTTACATTGCGAAGAACATAGTTGCGTCCGGCGTTGCAGACCGTTGCGAAGTGCAACTTGCTTATGCTATCGGCGTAGCACGTCCTGTTTCCGTAATGCTTGACACATTCGGCACAGGTAAGATTGACGACAGCGTTCTTGCTGACTACATCATGAACAAGGTTGATATGAGACCTGCGGCAATCATCAGCCGTTTCGATCTCAGACGTCCCATCTACGGCGATCTTGCTGCTTACGGTCACATGGGCAGAGAAGACCTTAACGTGCCGTGGGAAAAGACTGACCTCGCTGACGAAATCAAGGCTGAACTGAAGTTTTAATAAAGCAAATACGAAAGGAGACGGGCATGAACGGCATTCAGACGAACGAAATGCAACAGAATATGGACTCCGTCTCCGGTATCGTTGACTCTATCATCTATCAGAACGAAGAAAACGGCTACACGGTCTGCGAGATTGAGGACACGCAGGGCTACCCGGTGACGCTGACAGGTATCATACCCTATCTGACCGAGGGGGATAAGATCACAGCTCACGGGCAGTGGACAAATCATCCCACATACGGTAGGCAGTTCAAGGTTGAGATGTACGACAAGACCTTGCCGGCAGAGCAGGGCGACATGCTTCGTTATCTTGCATCCGGCGCGGTGAAGGGAATTGGCCCAAAAACTGCCCAAAAGATCGTGGAAATGTTCGGCACAGACTCTTTCAACGTAATCGAGAATCACCCCGACTGGCTTGCCGATATTCCCGGAATAACCACAAAGAAAGCGGCGTCCATATCCGAAAACTTCAAGGCCATCTCAGGTGCGCGCCACGTTATGATGTTCTGCCGTGACTTCTTTACTCCCCAGACTGCCATGAAGATATACAAGCGTTGGGGAGGCTCGGCGGTTGACCGAATTCGCTCGAACCCGTACAAGCTTTGCGAGGATTTCCGCGGGATCAGCTTTAGCAGAGCAGACCAGATCGCCATGAGTATGGGTTACTCCGCTGAATCAGAGGAGCGAATACTCCACGGAGCCCGTCATGTACTCTCGTCCGAGGCGGGACACAGCGGGCACACCTGTCTTCCGTATGAGGATCTCACAAGATGCACTCTTGATCTGCTGTTCGGCGGAAACGAGGAATACAGAGACACCGTTAAGTCTGTGCTGGACGATTCGATAAACAAGCTGACTCTCATTCCTGTGAAGAAAAAGGGAGTCATCTACGTATACGAGCCGTCAATGTACAGAGCGGAGACTTATGTGGCGAAAAAGCTCAAGTCCATGAGCCGACTTTGCCCGAAGATCGACAGCCGCGATTCAGTTTTGCTTATAGAAAAATGCGAATCCCAGTCGGGAATCAAATATGCTTTGACTCAGAAGCAGGCGATGCATTCCGCCATGTCTGAGGGGGTAATGATCCTCACAGGCGGTCCCGGAACAGGTAAAACGACTATCATCAAGGGCCTTATCTCAATTTTCTCATCTCTCGATTACGATATAGCTCTCTGTGCGCCTACAGGACGTGCGGCAAAGCGAATGAGTGAGGCGACTTCTCACGAGGCAAAGACGATCCACAGACTCCTTGAGATGGATTATGCCGATGACGACGGATCAAGGTTCATCCGCAATGACAGTAACACCCTTGACGCTGATGTGGTCATAGTTGATGAGGCGTCCATGATCGATATAAACCTGATGGAGTCGCTCCTTCGCGCAACCAAGAACGGGTCGAGACTGATCCTCATCGGTGACTCTGACCAGCTGCCCTCAGTTGGAGCAGGAAACGTTCTCGGGGATATCATTGCATCGGATTGCTTTACCGTAGTTCGGCTTACCGAAATATTCAGGCAGTCCGAGGAAAGCCTTATTATTACCAACGCACACA
The DNA here is from genome assembly GCA_015064345.1 of Oscillospiraceae bacterium. Lineage (GTDB taxonomy): Bacteria > Bacillota > Clostridia > Oscillospirales > CAG-272 > UMGS1696. The sequence continues at coordinate 7,670 of SVSK01000051.1, forward strand.
AGATCAACAACGGCGAGATGCCAACGCTTACCCGCAAGGACGGAGATTTCTTCTTTTTGCCAAGGGAAACGGAGGAGGGAATATCACGCACTGTGGTGGACCTGGTGCAGAACAGACTTCCGAGATCTTACGGCGCAGACGTGGTGTCAAAAATACAGATCATCACCCCGTCGCGAAAGGGCGCATCAGGCACGGAAAACCTCAACGTAAGCCTGCAGGCGGCGCTGAATCCCCCGTCAAGCGGCAAAAGAGAGCGCAAATCCCGTGACATCGTGTTCCGCGAGGGCGACCGCGTCATGCAGACCAAGAACAACTACTCCATTGAGTGGGAAACGGACGACGGTCGACAGGGACTTGGCATATTCAACGGTGATATTGGTACTGTAACCGAGATCGACACCGAGAACAGCATGATGAGGGTGAAGTTTGACGAGCGCATAGCGGAGCTTGACTTCACCATGCTTGATGAGGTGGACCACTCTTATGCGGTGACGGTGCACAAAAGCCAGGGAAGCGAATATCCGATCGTGATAATTCCGCTTTACTCCTGTGCTCCCATGCTTCTCTCACGCAATCTTCTGTACACAGCAGTGACGAGAGCGTCGAAAATGGTCATTCTTGTAGGCAAGCAGGAGATTCTCTCCACTATGATCGAAAACGATCGACACGCAGAGCGGTGTACCTTGCTTGAGGGATTTCTCAAAAGCGACCAAATATAAAAATAACCTCTGATTTCCACGAATGGATTTCAGAGGTTTTCTTTTATTTGATTATTACGGAAACAAGAGCGCCGAGGATGAAGATGAGCCATGTGATGTGCCACATTCCCGTAGCAAAGCTGATGAGGAAGTAGGCTATCACGATAACGAGCCACATTATGTTGTTGAGCCCGCTTCGAAGCACCTTTCTGAGAGGCTTACCCTTGTTGTACTTCAGTACCATGTCGAGCACATTTTGGCAGATCGATCCCCACAGGAAGATGAGCCAAGTGATGTGCCACGCTCCTGTAGTGAAGCTGATGAGGAAGAAAAATATCACGATGGAGAGCCACATGACCGAGGAGATCTTCGAGAGAATATTCTTCAGATCCTTAAGCCCGTCTTTTCTGTCCGCTGCAAGCTGTTCTTCTTCACTCTTTGGCAGGGCATCAAGAGCTTTCTTGATCTCGTCAATGCCACGGAGCACGTCACGGTAAGCGTCAAGCTCACTCATACCGCCATCAACCAGCTTTTCGTATTCCGACTTAAGCTCTTCCGTGATGTCGCCACATGCCTCTTGGGCGGCCGACGTGCCTATCTCATCACATATTGCTCTGATCTTTTTCTCCAGTTCTCTTTTCATATCATCTTACCCGAGATCAGTCAGCCAAACTGATTCTGTTCCAGTCAAGTCCATATGTGTTGTAAACGTATGTATTGTCGGGGAGGAACAGTGCTTCTTCAAGTCTGATAGTACCGTCACCGATCCTCATCGAGTTGTTATACGCACCACGGTAAGCTGCAACGTGAACGTGAATACCGCTGGACACACCGTAGTTACCGCAATCGTAGAAGTATTCGCCCTGGATAAGATTCCGTCCAACGTAAATATCGCCGATATAGTTGTCATGGAGGAAACAGAGGGTCATGTAATCATATGAGCCGTCAGCGTAGCGAACCTTGTTCACGCTCTGGATCCAAACCGCGTTGCATGCGTTCCAACTTGCATCAATTCTTACAACCGTTGCATTAAACGGAGCCTTTACTTTGTTTTCGGTAGGCTTCATGTCGATTGCATTCTGATACCAATGTGAGAAGGAGTCGTATGCGCCCTGTGTGATGACCATGGAGTCTGCAACAAAGATAGCGAGTTCTTCACCGCTGGAGTTCGTTACGCCCTGGCGGATGAATTCCCAAGTTTGCATCTGCGCGTCGCCGGGATTTGCGAGTGATACAGGTGCGCCGTTTACTGTAGGATCAACTACAGACAGACATCTGTTATCGCCTGCATCGGCAGAAGTAATGATCCATGTTCCGTCTGCTGTTCCCTGGATGTTGAATTCCATAGCGCTTTGGCTTGTTGTGCCGTACAGTCCTGTATTGTCAGACCAGTCAGAGGAACCGATTACCCTGCCGTAGCCGTTTCTCGATGCAGCAGAATAGATGTAGTAAGTTCCGCGCTCTGTTCTCTGGAGACGGAAAGTCTGTGTTATATCCTTTGTGTCGTTCCACAGAGTAACTCCGACGCCCTCATAGTCGTTGTTGTAGCCGTCAACCGCTACGTTAAGAAGCTTGCCGCCCTCTGTAGCTTTGATGGTATAGTATCCGTCAGGCACGATCCAACCGTTGTTGTAGCCTACGACAGACATGTATGTTTCAGTCTCCTCGATGCTGTCGGTCCAAAGGAAGAACACAGCGTCCTGATAGGAGATCGCACCGGATTCAACAAGCAGGTCTGAATAGATGCGCTTTGAATCCTTGATTGTTGTTCTGAGGGTGTTGTACATAGCTGCTACAGCACCACCGCGGGTGAGAGGAGCATCCTTTTCTGTTACGCAAAGTCCGATATCACGGGCATATTCTGCTGCAATCGGAATTGTGTAGTCGCCCATTTCAATGCGATAACCGAGTGCGTAGAGGCAGTAACCCATGAAGCGCTCTGTGGTTTCGGGAGAATCGGGCATGAAGCTTTCGCCTTGGATATCATCCAGCAGACCAATTCTGTAAAGGTATCCAACGTAGTCCGAAGCCCATACGGGCACGTCGGTGAAGGGATGGCTGTAGTGGTTTGTAAGAGCGTTTAACTCGCCGCCAAGGAGTCGAACTGCAAATACCGCTGCTTCAACTCTGCTAAGACCGCGTCCGAGATTAAACTCCACGCCGCCGTTTATGTCTGTGCCGCTTCCTGTAATGAATCCGATGTAGTAAAGTCGCATAGCGGCGTCCTCGGGAGAGAGGTCAACGCCTGCAGAAATTTTAGAATCGATGCCAAGCTTTGAATAAATACTTCTTGAGCCGACCAGCTTTATTGCCGCTGCAGGGGAAGCAAGCATACATGCTACCAGGGCAAGGGCTGTTATTCCTTTCAAGAGCTTATTTAATCTCATGTATAGTAGATCCTTTGTCAGTATTTTGATAAGTTGTGTACTTATATGCATGAACTCAAAATTACACCATTTACTATTATACACAAAAAAGTCATAATTGTCAAGAGAAATGGTGATTTTACCGTCTGAGACAGCTATTTCCTACATTTTTACGATAAAAATAATGCATATACAAAATTTACCCAATGTATATGCATTAATTATTTAACTGATTCGGAGCGGAACAGTCATCTTCTCATGCTCATTCTGCGGAGTTTTTTCTCTCTTTGACGGGCTCTGAATAGAACGTAAACAACAGAGAGAACAACTGCAGAGATGACTGAACCTATAAAGAACCTACCGGACGCAAAGGCTTTTACCTCTTCAAGGAAGTAGAGGAACTCGCTTCGCGTAATGCTTGAGGTGGTGATAAGAGGACAGGTTCCGAGGATCTTGTCTCCGTGGAGAACTGTAATCGTTCCGGCCTCTGCTCCCGCTTCAACAGGGGCGTTAAGCGAGTCGGAATAAGTGTTGTAGCTGTATTTTATGTCGGTTTTCAAATTAACCGATGTGGGAAGATATACTGTTATATCATTCTTTGGCACGAGCGTTACGTAGTCAAGAGTTGAGGACAGCTTAACGGGAAGCTCGCAAATGACTGACGAAGATGAGAGCACCTTTGCGTAGTCGTAAGCGCCAAATGCCCACTCCAGCATGTTTGTTCCGTTTATGTAGTTGTACAGCTTACCCTCTTCGCTTTCCGCACCAAGGACTACTGCGAGATAAGTGAGTCCCCGTTCTCTGTCTTCTGCCACGGCACACAGTGCATAGCCACCCTGAGTTGTTGCGCCTGCATTCATGCCTATGGCCTTGCTGTAGTAGTAGTCAACGCTGTAGAATTTGGAGATAAGGCAGTTGCGGTTATAGATGCTTCGGTAGTCGCTTCGGTTTGTGGCATCCATAACGTATTTTGAGGTGGATGTAATATCTATAAAATCGGGGATTGAGTAAGCGTACCTTGCGATAAGTGCGGTATCAGCGGCGGTAGTCACCATAAGATCGTCGTGAAGTCCCGTGGGATTCATATAGTACGTGCTGTAAGCTCCGATCCATGCCGCCTTTTCGTTCATCATGCGCACGAATGAGGCAGTGTCACCTGCTGTGGCATGAGCAAGGATTATTGCGGCATCGTTGGCGGAGTTGACCAGCATACAGTACAGCATTTGACGAACGGTGACGATCTCTCCCTCATAGAAGCCGATCTTGTTGCCTGCCACCTCTTTGAGCATATCGCGGGTTACGGTGATCTGTGTATCAAGCGCGCCCTCAAACTCATCAAAGGCAACGATTGCAGTCATCAGCTTAACTGTGGAGGCAGGGTAGACCGTCTCATGGGAGTCAAGCTCAAACAGCACGCGGTCGTTTTCTATATTATAGAGATATGCCGCGGCGCATTTCTCAACCTGCGGTACGGGTGGCAGAGAGTCATCTTCCTTCGCATACACAACTGACGCAAGCAGACCGACTGTCTGCAAAACCGCAACAAGTGTGACGATTATTCTGCTTTTCTTCATTTTTTATGTCCTGTTATATAAGAATTTCCTTGAGTGTTTCCTTGGCAACTCGAAAATCCGACTCTATCTGCGCCCTCAGCCGGTCAATGCTGTCGAATGTCTGCTCGTCTCTCAGCTTTCTATATAGCCTTGTGGTGACAGAGCTACCGTAGATGTTGCCGTCGAAGTCGAAAATATGAGTTTCCACGGTGATGTCTTTCGGGTCATCGTTTACTGTAGGACGGCTTCCGATGTTGCATATTCCGCCAAATGTTGTGCTATTGCCGTTTACGTCAAAGGTGACCGTACAGCAGTATACCCCCGCTTTCGGTCTGACTTTTTCTTCCGGGATGCGCTGGTTGATGGTGCGAATGCCCATTTTTCTGCCGATCTCTGCGCCGTGCTCGATTTCTGCGGTGATTGAATAAGGATGCCCCAGAAGCTCATTTGCTGAGTCAATTTCCCCACTCTCAATAAGGCGGCGTATTACCGTAGATGATACCGTGCGTTCCCCAAGCTTTTTTTCGGGAACAACGGAGCAGCCGATTTCGCTGTTTTTCGCAAAGGCGCACAGATCGTCGGCTGACCACGCAGCATTTTTGCCGAAACGGAAGTTGAATCCGCATACCACAGCCGCAGGTGAATGGGCAGCAATATGTTCTCCGAAGAAGCTGTCTCCGTCAAGATCTCTGATCTCGTCAAAGCTTTCGTATATTACAAAATCTATGCCGTAATTCTTCAAAAGGAGGCACTTTTCCCATGTAGTGGTGAGTCCGCGCCGAGGACCCTTTGAATCAAAAGTCCATACACCGATTTTGGCGCATCCAAGCTCTCCTGCCAGACGCTTTGCTTCATCGAAAAGAGAAACGTGGCCGATATGCACACCGTCGAAGAAACCAAGTACAATAACTGCGCGAGGGGGGACTGCGCTGATTTTTGTTTGTGTGGTAAGATCAATTATAGACATAGCTTGTCCTGTTGTTTAGTAGATTTTCAGCGCGAAAACCGGGCATACCTTTGTGCAGTAGCCGCATCTGACGCATTTTCCGTCATCGGCAATCGCGCGGTATTTGCTGTGGGAAGACTCTACCGTGATTCCTGCTTCGCGGGCAAAGTCAGCGGTGAGGTCTGCGGGAGAGTGCCCGTCCTCGTCATGCACCTCAACCAGAGAAAGCGCACCCGATCCGCAACGGCTGACACAGGCACCGCATCCCTCACAGTATTCTTCAATATGGAGCGTGCGATGCTTCTTGGAAAGCTTCTCTGTATCCTCGTCTGAAAAGCTGCCATCTGCGAGAAAACGGATGTTGGCGTCTATCTCTTCTGTTGACTGCATACCTACCGCAACAGCGTCGATGTACGGCTTCTCAAGCACAAAACGGAGCGCGTCTTCAGCAGAAGTGCACAAATGTCCTCCGCCCAGCGCCTTCATTCCGAAAACACCGATGCCGCGTGAATGAGCGACTTCAAGCACCGCGCCCATTTCTTCTGCCGTTCCGTCTGCAATGCCGATTCCTGCCCTGTTATAGAGCGGATGGCACACGTCCACGGGTACACCCTCGTCAATTAGCCTGAGAAGTCCGTGCACAAGTGCAACATGGTGGGTTGAAGCCCCAACTGCGCGGATAATGCCTCGTTCACGGCACTCGAGCAGATATTCGTAAGCTTCTCTGTGACCGCGCAGAGTGTCGTAGCTTTCCTGCTCGTGAAGCATGAAAATGTCGATCACGTCACGATCCAGTGCTTGTCTTGCTTCCTCAACAGCCGCCTCTGCAGTCTCTTTTGAGTAGGCATAGGTCTTTGTGGATACTACCACGTCATCGGGATTTTTGCAAATATCAAGAGCACCGCGGATGAGGTCGTAGTTTGCATAATACTGTGCGGTATCAATAAAGTTGATACCGCAGTCGAAAGCATATGCAAGAACACGGGCAGCCTCATCCTTGGGAAGTGCCGCCTGCATTCCGGAGACGGTCAGTGAGCCTATAGCGAGCCGCGA
>SVSK01000052.1 GCA_015064345.1 Oscillospiraceae bacterium
AGGACTATTTCGCAGGCGGCTCCATGCATGGGGATCTTGCGCTGACCGAGGCAATGGGATCTCTCAAGGGATTTTACAAGCTCGTCTCTCTCGGTGTGCCCTTCCCCAGCGACCGATACGGCGAATATACAGGCTACAAAACTGACCATGATAAGTTCATGCGTGCCACATCCTGCGGTCCTCTCACGTCAAAGTATATGACAGAGGCTCTTGAGCGTGCTTGCAAAACTGCAGGTGTTCCCTTCATGGACGGATACCGTGTAATGCAGGTGCTGACAGAAAACGGAAATGCAGTTGGCGTTGTTTGCCTTGCAGAGAATGAGATAACAGACGAAAATCCTGCCGGTCTTGCGGTAGTGCTCTCCGGCTCACTTATCTGGGCAACAGGCGGCCCGTCAGCGGTATATCACAGCTCAGTTTATCCCGAAAGCCAGAACTGTTCACTTGGCGCACCTCTTCTTGCGGGTGTTTCCGCGATCAATCTTACCGAATCACAGTACGGCATTGCATCAATAAAGTTCCGCTGGAATTTGTCAGGCTCATATCAGCAGGTCATCCCGCGTTACGTTTCTGTTGATGAAAACGGTGTAGAGCGAGAATTTTTGTCGGAATACTTCAGCGATGAGGACGTTTCCCACGCGATATTCTCCAAAGGCTACGAGTGGCCATTTGACCCCGACAAGCTGACCCGCGGCAGTCATTCCTCAAAGGTGGACATGGCGGTGTATGGCGAGGTTATTAAGGGTCGTCGCGTGTACATGGACTTTATGCATAATCCCACAGTTATAGAGAATAACGGGCTGAATGAGGCTGTCATCGGTTCGGATGCATTCAATTATCTCGACAGCAGCAACTCCATGGGTGAAACTCCAATAAAGCGACTCCGTCAGATGAACGAGCGTGCTTATCAGTTGTATCTCTCACACGGAATCGACCTTGAAACTGAAATGCTTGAGATCAGCGTGTGTGCACAGCACCTCAACGGCGGTCTTGAGTGCAACATCTGGTACGAGAACCCAAAGATCAAAAACTTCTACCCTGTAGGCGAGTGCGGCGGTGTATTCGGCATCAAGCGTCCAGGCGGATCTGCTCTCAACTCCACTCAGGTCGGCTCAACCCGTGCGGCACAGAGAGTTTGCGCCTTGGCAGTACCGCCGATCGACAACGTGAATGCCATCACCGATCAGCTTGAGTTTGCCGCAAAATTTGCAGATCTGCTCAAAGCAGACGGCATGACTGTTAATCAGGTGCTCTGCCGTCGCGCAGAATCCGCAAAGCTCCACGACGAGTGCGCTGCATTCATTCGCGATCCCGAGAAGATAAAGACGCTGGTGAAGAAAACTTCTGACGAGATTAACTACTTCTTTAGCGAAAACTCGGCATGTGATCACCGCGCTCTTGTAGAGCTTCAGATCAACTATGACACACTGGTAACACGCTACGCAATGCTCTCGGCAATTTCCGCATACATAAGTGACGGTGGACTCTCCCGTGGCTCATACCTTATCGGAAACGGAGACATTCCCGAGGATATAATTACAGACACCGCGCATAGAGACAAGGTACTCATTACCGAGATCGGCGTATCCGACGGACATGTCGTCTCCGCTTGTACAATGGAGCCTGTAAGACCTATTCCCGAGGTCGACAACTGGTTCGAGAACGTATACAACGCATTCGGCAAGGCTGAAATGTATAAGTAAAACAACAAAAGGCTACGGTAAGCAAACCATAGCCTTTTCCTTTTGCTTTTGTTTATTTTACAGGGTCTTTGCCAGCTCTACTATCATCTTTGCAGAAACTTCAGCGGACTTTCTCGCGAATGCAGGATAATCCTCGCACGCCCCGCCGTCTGCATCATCTGATACCGCGCGCACTACAACAAAAGGCACATCGTTTACATAGCAAACCTGTCCAACCGCCGCGCCTTCCATCTCGCACACAACGGCACCGAAGTTGTCTGTAATACGCTTTTTCACGTCCGTATCTGCTACGAATCTGTCACCGGATGCTATAATACCGCAAAGAGTCTTAACGCCTGCATTTTTAGCAATTCCGCAGATCTTCGCAGCAAGAGTGGGGGACGCCGGGATCTCAATTATGTTGATACCGGAGATCAGTCCAACGGGATCGCCAAGGGGTGAGGTATCCATGTCATGCTGAACAACAGCGCGGGAAACCGCAACGTCTCCGATCGAGAGCTCGTGTGTGAGAGTTCCACCAACACCGGTATTCACGATGTAGTCGGGTGCGTATTTTACGATCATCGTCTCCGCGCACATTGCGGCAAACACCTTACCAACGCCGCACACCGCACAGATAACGTCAGCTTCACCTATCTTGCCGACAGTATAACTAATTCCGCCGCACTTTTCTACCTTGGGATCAGTCATCGAAGCCACGATAAGCTCCGCTTCAATAGTCATTGCGGCAATTATTCCAAGTTTCATTTTCACACCTCATTCTGCAATTTCAGCAAGCCATTCTTCTGCAAATTTCACAGCAGTAGCACCGTCAGCGCAGGCTGTTACTATCTGTCTCAGGGGCTTGGTGCGAACATCACCCGCAGCAAACACCCCGGGCACGTTTGTTCTGCAGGTCTCGTCTGCCACGATATATCCGCTGCCGTCAAGCTCGATCTTACCGTCATATATCTCTGTGTCGGGCACTCTGCCGATAGCAACGAAAATTCCTGCACAGTCAACGTCAGTCACGTCTCCGCTCGCCACATTTTTCAGTTTTACCCCGCTCACTCGCATACCGTCGCCGATGATCTCTTCTACAACGGAACTCTTTACGAATTCAATGTTCTCCTTCGCCTCGGCACGCTTTATTGATGCCGCTGAAGCACGGAATGCGTTGCGACGATGAACAAGATACACCTTTTCGCACACATTTGAAAGGTACACCGCGTCCTCAAATGCCGTGTCACCTCCGCCGTTAACAATGACAGTCTTACCGCGGAAGAACATGCCGTCGCAGGTAGCGCAATAGGACACTCCCTTGCCCTTGTACTGCTCCTCACCGGGTACTCCGAGAAGTCTGGGCTTTGCTCCTCCTGCTATGATCACTGCACCAACATCATACTCACCGCGGTTGGTTTTGACTGTCTTCCGCTTCCCCGACACGTCAACAGAAATAACCTCCTGTGACTTGATAACAGCACCAAGCCCTTTTGCATGATCCATCATTTTCATGGCAAGCTCGAATCCGTCCACATGAGCGAATCCCGGGTAGTTTTCGATCTCCGAGGTAATACCCATCTGTCCGCCGTGAGATGCTTTCTCAAAGACGATAACGGAAAATCCCGCTCTGCAGCCGTAAAGTGCCGCTGTAAATCCCGCAGGACCGCCACCGATTATTGCAATATCGTATTTATTCATTCTTTACCTCAATTATTATATTTCTTCTGCAAGTGTTGCCGACAGTGCCTCAACCTCGCAGAGAAACCGAGCAAGATGGAATCCGTCAGCCGCAGCATGATTTATCTGTATGGACAAGGGCATCATCAGTCTGCCGTCACACTCTGCGAATTTCCCCCATGTCACAATGGGAGAGAGCGGGATCGACTCGATGGACGCACCAACGGATGTGAAATGTCGCCACGGGATGCAGGAAGCCTCGAAGGTATTCTCTCCTGCAGGAACACTCATGGTCTTCAGCCGTCGCGCACGTTCTATATCCTCGGCACAGTGCCTGTAAAACACCTCGAAATCGTGGTCATATACCGTAAATGTTGAAGTGTATGTTTTACTTTCCTCATGGAACACATTGTGCACGGGGTCTACTCTGTCCCACACCGCCGGCATAAGTCTCTCGAACTTCGGCGAGTCCACTGCGCGAAGCTTGAACTCGTCATGGGAGTTAATGACTCTTGACACCGTGTACAGCATGGCAATGTAGAAGGACCGACCGCTTTTGTTACATGCGCTGTGGATAGAGGTTACGTCAATATCGTCCGTCAGCCACACGTTACAGGGAGAATCCTCCATAAAATGCCTGAAATGCTCGTATCTCGGCCAATTTTCAGTATTAATCAATGTCCATTCAGCCATTTGACGCCACCTCGTTCCATTACAAAAGTATTTTACTTTATTATACACCAAATCTATGGGATTTACAATACAAAAAACGGAAAGCAGATGCCTCCCATTTATCTTTTTTGTTATCTGAATCTCTTCTTCAACTCGCTCAGATCGTGGTGGAGCTTCTTGACCACTCCCGTTACGTAAATCATGGCAAATGCACCGACTGCACCGATCACTGATCCTACCGCGTAGGTCTCAAGCAGTAGTATTCCCAAAACGAACCACGCAATAAGTCCGATTCCCACAAGTCCGAGCAATACCTGCACGAATGTGAGGCCCTTGCCGTACGGTTTTTCACAATAGGAAAGCGGTTCCTCGCGGATAGGCTCTGTTTCTTCGAATGTCGGAGCTTCCTGCACAGGCTCTTCTATCTGCTCATATACCTGCTGGACCGGCACCTGATGCTGAAGTGCTGCGCCTGCCACTTTCATTGCTTCTCTTTCTTCTCGCTCGCGAATACGCTTCTGGTCGTGAAGCTCGCAAAGGCGAAGGAGATACTCCATGCCGCTGTCGGTAACACCTGCGTTTCGGAGATTTCTCTCGTTTGACACAAGTCGTTTTACAGCTGATGAGGTGGATGCGTCCATAAATTTGATGAAAGGCAAAAGAATCCTCTTGCATCTCTCGCAAAGCTTCATTTTATCTCCGCCGGGAATCTGTGCACCGCAGTTGTAGCAATAAGCCATACTCTCACCTCTCTATTTTTCTTTATTTTATTATATCACACACCATCGACAATAACAAGAGGCGTTACTGAATGTTTACCGACTCATTACAATTAGGGCATATTTGAAGTCCCGTTGTGCAACATATCCAAGTGCCCCCTCATTTTGTAGCTTTTGCTGAAATTTTATTAATGCCCTTTATAAATTTGACAAATCGATAGAAATATGCTAAAATGGTGTCATTACCCCTATAGTCAAGGAGAATTATCATGAAAAGACTTATCGCATTTGCACTTGCGCTCACAATGTGCCTCGGCATGTTCGTGTCCGTTTCCGCAGCAAATCCGTTTGCAAAAAAGCTGGCGCTTGTTAAGCTTATTCGCGCTATGTTTACGAAAGATGACAACGAATACAGCATCGGTGAACTCAACGACGGTGTTCTCACTCTGTACGTTTCCCCGAAAGGCAAAGCTGACGCTGACGGCACGGAGAAGAACCCATACGCCACTATAGAAAACGCCCGTGATGCCATCCGCGGAATTGATAAGTCTGACATCAATGGAATTGACGTTATCATCACGAGCGGAACTTATAATATTTCTGAAACAATCGTCTTTACCGCAGAGGACAGCGGCACAAAGACCTGCCCCATTCGCTACATCGGTGAAGAAGGAACCCTTCTCAGCGGAGGCATTGCTTTCGACCATACCGAATTCGAGAAGGCATCCGGTGACACACTTCTGCTCTTCCCCGAAGAGGTGCGTGACAAGCTGTATATGTACGACATGGGCAAACTCGGCTACACTCCCGATGATATCGCAAAAATGCTTCAGGTAGGAAGATATTACAACCAGATTGGCGTAATTTATGTTGACGGCAAGCAAATGGATCTTGCACGTTACCCCAACAAGGAAGATGGTTGGATTGAAATTGAGGGCGGTTATTTCCTCGATAAAAACGGCAACTATACCGAAAACGACGGTAATAACGGCGGAGAAGACAGCGCAGTTCAGACAATCATCGAATACGGCGAAGAATACATGGAAAGAGTTCTCTCCTGGAAGAACCGTGAGGATCTCTTCGTGTACGGCCGCTACAGATTTGTCTGGTGCCATGATGAAACTGAGGTTACCACACTCTATGAAGACAGGGACGAAATGCTTCTTCCCTTCTCCGGCGGATATTTCCCTGTTCCGGGCGGTCTTCTCTACTTCTACAACATTCCTGAAGAGCTTGACGTCCCCGGTGAATACTTTGTTGACGACAACGCTATTCTATACTACTATCCCGAAGATGGCTTTGAATCAGCGAAGTTCACATACCCCACACTCAACGAAGATTTCATACACATCAATGGCGCTGACTGGCTGACACTTGAAGGTATAACATTAGAATCCACAAAGCAAAGCGGCATCATTGCGAAAGCTGATAATCTTACGATTAAAAACTGCCGAGTTATCAATACTTTTAATATGGGTATCGACTGTGAAGGCGTTGGCATCACTGTTGAAGATTGCGAGATAGCATATATCGGAGAGGATGCTCTAAGCGTTCGCGGCGGTAATATTGAAACTCTCACAAAGTCCGGCAACCTTATCTGCAACAACTACGTTCACGACTGGTCCACTCGAGATGTTATGTGCGAGGGTGTGCTTTCTGAAGGTTGCGGCTCAACAGTTTGCCATAACGACGTTGGTGACTCCAATGACCTCGGCATGTCAGTACGCGGACCTTGCCATACCGTAGAGTACAACTATATCTACAATACCAATCGATTCTTCACGGACAGCGGCGCACTCGGTACTCTGGGCAGAGGATATGGAACAGTACTCCGCTATAACGTAATTATTGGTACAGGATATGAAACCGATCTCGACATTGTAGGTGTTGCTGGTATTATCTCTGACGGCACATCAGGCAACGAGATCTACGGTAATATCGTTTACAACACAACAGGCGACAGCCTTCTTGCTGCAGGTCTTGACCGCGACACAAGCTTCCACCACAACCTCTGCATCAAGCCCGGTCGCGAGGGTCTTGAGTTCAACACACCCGAGTACGCAGGCTTCTACAATGATGAAGTAGCAGCCGTTGCAAACGTTGAAAGCTTTCTGTTCAGTGAGATTTGGCAGACTGCCTTCCCCACACTTAAAGGAATTCACGCAAATTACGATCCCGAAAATCCCGATGATCCCATGTTCTTCTATGCTCCCGTCGGCAACTCCGTATATAAGAACTACCTTATTTACGACAAGGCTTACGAGACATACCCGCCGGATTACGACTATAAGGCAGGCACATTCATGGAGATCGAGGTACATGCAGAAAAGTTCTCGGGCGAGAATATTGAAGATTTTTCTTTCGCTCTCGGCAACCTCCTGCAGTATAGCTCCAAGAGAAATAAGAATCCTCTTACCATCGGTGAAGCACTCGAAAAAGCAAATGCGGCTGTTGGCACTATCATGACACCCGAACAGCTTGAAGAAGTAGGCAGAATCGGAGTGGACCACGGCATCGGTGATATGCTCGTTGAGTAATTCGGTAAAAAACTATCTCGGCAGCTTCTTACAGCAACAAATTTCGGCAGAGGTTTTATTCTCTGCCGTTTTTGTAAAGCTATTGGTTATTGAAAAACTTTTCTATATGAGAAAGATTGAGGAAAGAATACTATGGAAAAACACCTCGAAATACTAACGGAAAGATTCGGCAAGGATTCATTAATGGCACTGGCGACGGTAGACGAAAAAGGAAATCCGTGGGTGAGAACGATAGATGCGATATTCCACGATGGCAGCTTCTACACTATAACATACGCTCTATCCAACAAGATGAAGCAAATAAAGAACTGCTCCACCGTCGCAATCAGCGGAGAGTGGTTTTCAGGCCATGCGATCGGTGAGGATATCGGACACATAAAGGCAGAGGAGAACCGCGATATTGCCGACAGATTGAGAAATGCCTTTGCTTCTTGGTATAGCAACGGGCATATTAATGAGGACGATCCCAATACCGTTATTTTACGGATGAAAGTAACTGACGGTATTCTTTTCAGCAACGGAATCAGATACGAGTTCTAATTAGCAGAATCAATATAAGGAGGCATGCAGATCCGTGTCTCCTTTGTTTTTTGTCATTTAATCAAATTATTAACAATAATATGTTTTTTACCGTCGAAATATGTAGTATACTTATCATACTAATTATTTGTTACAGTATATATGAGGAAGTTCAATGACGTCAGCGACCAGCAAAAAATTATCCGTAGATTTCCGATCAACCGTTTTTCTGATCATTCCCTTTATTTTTCTTTTTTTCTATGAATTCATCTTCAGACTGGTGACAGGCTGCAGCTTTAGCTTCCACTCCCAGCTGTATGTACTGCTTTTTACAATTGTGCCCTCTGCAGCTCTGTACCTGATCTTTACAGCAGTCAAAAACACAGTATACCGTCATATCGCCTCGTCGGTCATCCTGTTTTTGCTCAGCCTTACTTACTTGATAGAATACTTTATTTTTCGCCAGTTTAAGATATTCTATGATATAAATACGGTTTTTGCAGGTGGAAAAGGGGTTCTCAGCTCCTTCAGAGGAGAGATCTATGATCTGGTATTCTCCACCGAGGGTATCATCGTTATAGCCATTTTCTTCGTTCCTGTCATCGTTTACGCCGCAATCGGATGGATGATTCCCCTCGGTGAGCCTGTCAGATGGAGAGAGCGTGTTGCGGCAGCGGGCATAGGGGTATTGGCTTTCCTCATTGGATGGCTGTGTGTCTTGCTCCATCCCATCTACAGCTTACAGTATACCGACGAGTATAACTTCCAGTACGCTGTGGATCATTTCGGGCTGTCAACCGCTATACGGTTAGACATCGAGAATATGATCACACCAAAGGTTGACGATTCATTTATTATCTTACCAAGCGATCCTACGCCGCCCATTCAGAATACAGGTAAACTGCCGACAAATACGGACACACCCGAAACCGGAAGCGGTAAAGACCCTCTTCCAAGCGAAACGGATAACGAAGCTTACGAATCCGATTCTCCGTCTCAGGAAGATCCCGTGGTGTATACGCCCAATATCCTTGAGCTTGATCTGGACACGCTGATCTCTACATCAAGCGGAAAGATAAACGAGATACACCGATATATTGCCTCGCTGTCTCCTACATACAAAAATGAATACACCGGCTTGTTTGAAGGAAAAAACCTAATATTCATTACCGCCGAGGCTTTTACGGCAGAGTGTATCGATCCAACGCTGACCCCAACGTTGTACCGTTTGGCAACAAAGGGCATGAACTTCACCGATTATTATCAGCCTGCAAGCGCGGGTACAACGGGCGGTGAATATCAAAATATTTTCGGTCTTCTCCCAAGCTACGGTGGCGGCTCGTTCAACGCGACTGTCAACCGTGAGAATGCTACAACGATTTTTTATCAGCTGGGCAAGCTGGGGTATTACGGGCAGGCATTCCATAATAATTCATATACCTACTACAACAGAAACAAAACCCATGCAAACCTCGGATTCAGCAGCGGATTTATGGGATACGGCAACGGAATGGAGGAATTTGTAACTCACCAATGGCCGCAGAGTGATCTTGAAATGATCGAAGGAACGCTCCCTATGTACATAGATGAGCCGCAGTTTTGCGTTTACTACATGACGGTCAGCGGTCACGGCAATTACGGCAGAACGAGTAACTCCATGACTCTGAAGAATTGGGATCGCGTGGCACATCTCGACGTCTCCGACCCCGTAAAGGGATATTTTGCGGCAAATCTTGAGCTTGAAGATGCCGTCTCGGCTCTCGTGCGTGCGCTTGAGGAAAAAGGAATTGCAGATGACACGGTTATATGTATTTCCTCCGACCACTTTCCTTACGCCCTTGACACAGACACTTCCCTCGGGCAGATGGAATACCTTGCCGAGCTTTACGGTTGCAATATATCAAACTCCTTGGTCCGAGATCATAATCGCCTCATCCTGTGGTGCGGTTCTCTTGAGGATCAAGACCCCATCACGGTGTCATCCCCCACTTCATCTCTTGATGTTCTCCCGACTCTGCTCAATCTTTTCGGAATCCCTTACGACTCCAGACTTTACATAGGTCGCGATGTATTTTCCGGCAGTGAAGCCATCGTTTTTAACACAAGCTACGATTGGAAAACAGATCTTGGAACATATTTGTCCTCAACGGGAAAGTTCACACCTGCAAATGATAAAGTCGTGATCCCCGACGGATACGTGGCAAGAATAAAGGCAATAGTAAAAAACAAGGTCAACTTCTCGAGAGCTGTTCTTGACTATGATTACTACAAAGCTGTCCTGCCCGCGTCTGCTTATCGGTAAAAAATAAAAGAGACTCACTCGGGGTGGGTCTCTTTTTTGTGTTAAGATCCACGATCTGTCACGCCTTTGCGAATAGAGAAAAATGATCAAAAATCGCATAATGTTTATTTTTTAATGCTGTTAATTATTGATTATTCCTTTGTCGTATGATATAATTATGAAAACAACACCTTATCCAAGGGGAAAATACCACATGAAAAGAATTATTGCACTCGCCCTTGCGCTAACAATGTGTCTTGGCATGATCGTGTCAGTATCCGCCATAAGCCCGTTTGCGAAAAAGCTGGCGCTTGTTAAACTCATCCGCACCATGTTCACAAAAGATGAAAACGAGTACGGCATCGGTGAGCTTAAAGACGGCGTGCTTACTCTGTACATTTCCACAAAGGGCAAAGCTGATGCTGACGGCACAGAGAAAAGCCCTTATGCTTCAATTGATGCGGCTAAAATGGCCATCCGCGGAATTGACAAGTCTGACCTTGACGGAATTGACGTTATCATAGGGAGCGGCACTTACAATATCACCTCCACTATAGTGTTCACCGCGGAGGACAGCGGCACAAAGGACTGCCCCATTCGCTACATTGGTGAAGAGGGTACGCTCCTCAGCGGCGGTATCGCTTTCGATTATACCGAGTTCGAGAAGGCAACCAGCGACACGCTCCTGCTCTTCCCCGATGAAGTACGCGACAAGCTCTACATGTACGACATGGGCAAGCTCGGTTACACTCCCGACGATATCGCTCGTATGCTTACTTCGCAAAAGTATTATAACGAAATTGGCGTTATTGCTGTTGACGGTAAGCAGATGGACCTGGCTCGTTACCCAAACAAGGACGAGGGTTGGATCGGAGTCACCGACGGTTACCACATTGACAAAGACGGCAACTACGTTCAAGGTGACTGGAGCAACTGGGGCAACAAATTTGCAACTCACACTGTCATCGAATATGACGAAGAACATATGGACAGAATACTCTCCTGGGAGAACACTGAAAATCTGTATGTAATCGGTCGTTACACATTTATTTGGTGCCCTGATGACACAGGCGTAACTACTTTCTATAGTGATAGAAACGAAATGCTTGTGCCTTATTCAGGTCAATATTTCCCGCGTGAGGGCGGAGTTTTCTATGTCTACAACCAGCCCGAAGAGCTTGACGTTCCCGGCGAATATTATGTAGACGAAAACGCTATACTCTACTACTATCCTGAAGAAAACTTTGAAACAGCTACATTTACATATGTTACATTTGCCGGCAATTTCATCACATTAAATAATGCTGAATTTTTGACGTTTGAAAATATTGTTTTCGACTCTGCCAGAGAAAGCGGAATTACCGGAGACGCAAATAATGTCACTATAGAAAACTGCATTGTTCGCAATGTGTATCGCGATGGTATTCATATTAACGGATCAAACATTACTGTAAGAGGATGCGAAATTGCACATGTAGGCAAACACGCGCTTAAAGTCGATGGAGGAGACATTGCTACCCTCACCCGCTCAAACAATCTCTTCTGCAACAACTATATTCATGACTGGTCAACACGCGGAACTATGAATTGGGGTATTCAAACCGAAGGATGCGGTTCAACCATCTGCCATAATGACGTAGGAGATTCTGTCGATCTCGGCATTTGTGCATGCGGTCCTTACCATACTGTAGAGTATAACTATATATACAACACTAACCAATTCTTCTGCGATGGCGGTGCACTTAACACGCACGACAGAGGTTTCGGCACAGTGCTTCGCTACAACGTAATCAACGGCACAGGTTATGCAAGCGATTTCGACGTTGTAGGCGTTGCCGGCATCATCAGCGATGGTACAAGCGGTAATGAAATCTACGGTAATATCGTTTATAATACCACAGGCGCCAGCCTTCTTGCGGCAGGTGCTGACCGTGATACCGTATTCCACCACAATCTTTGCATTAAACCCGGGCGTGAGGCGCTTGTAATGAACTGTGAATATACTCAGTTTTGCGCAGATAGATGGAATGGCGAACCTGCAATAGTTGAAGATTACCTTTTCAGTGAAATCTGGGTTACAGCATTCCCCACACTCGAGGGACTCCACGCCAATTGGGATCCTGAAAACCCTGACGATCCTACATTCTTCTATGCCCCTGTTGGTAATAAAGCGTATAACAACTATCTCGTAGATGACAAAGCATACGAAACATTCCCACCGCTGTATGACTATAAACAAAATCACGTTATCGACATTGAAGATCACATTTTAACATTCTCAGGTGAGAATATTGAGACCTTCTCTTATGCTCTCGGGAACTTTGAAGTTTACTCTTCCAAGAGAAACAAGAATCCCCAGACAATCGGTGAATCTCTTGAGAAGGCAAACGTAGCTGTCGGCGTTATTATGACTCCCGAACAGCTTGAAGAAGTAGGCAGAATCGGAGTGGACCACGGCATTGCTGACATCCTCATTCAGTAAAGCAAAAAACAAAAGAGACTCATTAATTGAGTCTCTTTTTTGTGTTATATTGAATTACTCTTCTTCAGTTGCAATAACTGCGATTCCGAGCTCGTTAAGAGCAGCGGGGTCAGCAGCTGCAGGGCACTTGGAGAGAAGCTCAGATGCGTTCTGTACCTTCGGGAATGCGATAACCTCACGGATATCTTCAAGTCCGAGGAGGAGTGTAACAACTCTGTCAAGACCGAATGCAAGGCCGCCGTGCGGAGGCACACCATACTTGAATGCCTCAAGCAGGAATCCGAACTTTTCTTCTGCTTCTTCTGCACCGATGCCAAGCTTTTCGAACATCTTTGTCTGCATTTCAGTTGTATGGATTCTGATAGAACCACCGCCAAGTTCTGTACCGTTGAGTACGCAGTCATATGCTCTTGCACGAACTGCACCGGGATCTGTGTCAAGGAGAGGCAGGTCTTCTTCCATGGGCATTGTGAAGGGATGGTGCTTTGCGTAGAATCTGTCGTCTTCTTCGGAGTACTCGAACAGCGGGAATTCTGTTACCCAAAGGAAGTTGAACTTTGTCTTGTCGATCATGTTCAGTCTCTTTGCAACTTCGCAACGGAGAGCGCCGAGAGAGTCGAATACTACGTTGTTCTTTGCCGCAACGATAAGAGCGAGGTCGCCTTCCGCTACATTCATCTTTGTGAGAATAGCCGAAATTTCATCTTCTGTCATGAACTTTGCAAAAGATGAAGTGGGTGCGCCTGCTGTGTTCTTGTACCATGCAAGACCGCGTGCGCCGTATGTCTTAACAAATTCTGTGAGGGAGTCGATTTCCTTACGGGTCATGGATGCGCCGCCGGGTACTGTGATACCGCGAACACTGCCGCCCATTTCAACAGCGCCCTTGAATACGGAGAACTCGCTGTCCTTAACAAGTTCGGAGATATCGCAAAGCTCCATGCCGAAACGTGTGTCGGGCTTATCGGAGCCGAAGCGATCCATTGCTTCCTTGTATGTCATTCTCTTGAAGGGGATCTCGAGAGGCTGATGCATAAACTCGTCAAAGAGCTTCTTCATGTAGCCCTCGTTCATAGCGATGATATCTTCTTCATCAGCAAAGGACATTTCAAGGTCGATCTGTGTAAATTCAGGCTGACGGTCTGCGCGAAGGTCCTCGTCACGGAAGCAGCGTGCGATCTG
>SVSK01000053.1 GCA_015064345.1 Oscillospiraceae bacterium
CGTCAAGCTTGTCTATTGATACAAGCTCATTTCCGACCTCATCGGAGGGATAGCTGAGCATGAGCACGATCTTCTTCGCGCCCTTTGCAATACCTCTGAGGCAGATAGCGAAACGGTTACGGGAGAGAATGGGGAAAATTACACCAACAGTCTCGCCGCCGAGCTTTGCACGAACATCGGTTGCAATATCGTCAACAGAGGCATAGTTGCCCTGCGCTCTTGCAACGATGGATTCTGTCATGGAAATAACGTCACGGTCTCTCAGCTCGAAGCCTTCGTACTCCGCCGCCTCGATGACGCTGTTACTTACGATCACAGCAAGGTCGTCTCCTTCGCGAATGATAGGGCAGCGAATACCACGAGAAACTGTGCCGACTCTGCGTTCTCTTGTTTCCATTTGGGTAATTCCTTTCTATATCAAAGAATGTGAATAACTTTATTATATTGCGCTTTCGCAACAATTAATTATACATTCATTCGAGAAAAATTTCAAGAGGTAGGGCAAAAAAACTCCTATTAAATATAATATGTCCCTACATATATTTTTTATTTATATTAAACAAAATCTCACTCTTTCGCACCCACCGCGCGTATTGTTCACATTTTTCTGTTGAAAATCCCGACTTTTTGGAATATACTATTCTAAATAACTATATTTTCCGAGAGGAACACCAACATGAAAAAGATCGTATCAAGAATTCTTGCAGTTTTACTTATAGCGGCAACCATTCTCACCGCCGCAGGTTGCAAAAAGGACAATTCCGCCGTCCCAAAAGACATGGTAGTGGCATCCGACCCCCTCGCATCCTTCTATCTGTACGTCCCCGAAAAGTGGACCGTTGACTACACCGAGGGTACTGCCGGTGCATACTACAGCGCAGACGACCCCTCATCCGTCTTCGTTTCCGCTTGGGATATGCCCAACACCGACTCAACAATTGAGGACTGGTGGAACGCTAACCTCACAGACCTTAAGCTGATCTTTGCGGATTTCAATCTGGTTTCCGAGGATACCACCGTGGTAGACGGACTTGAGGCAAAGTCATACGTTTACACAGCAACTCTCGGAGAGTACTCCTACAAGTTCATGCAGATCGCTTGTCTCAAGGACGGCACAGTATATCTCTTCACCTACACATCCCAGCCCGAGCAGTTTGACTCCCACATGGGCGACGTTGAAAAAATGCTCGAGTACTTCACAATAAAGTAAAATGGAACATTATCTCGATAATTCCGCAACGACCATGCCATCCGCGGCGGCAAAAGAGGCTGTTCTCGCGGCTACTGAGGTATGGGGAAATCCCTCATCGGTCCACTCCCACGGTCAGCGTGCGGCGTCGCTCCTTAAGGAATCCCGCGCAAAGGTGGCACGTGCTCTCGGACTTCAGCGTTTCTCAAAGGACATGCTGATGTTCACCTCCTGCGGCACAGAGTCCAATAATATCGCCATGCTCGGCTGTGCAAGATCGAAAAACCGCACCTTGAGCGGGCAGGGATATCTGGGCACAGTTATCATAACGGCAGGTGAGCATCCGTCTGTTGACAATCCTGCCGCGCTCCTTGAAAAAGAGGGGTACTGTGTCATCCGCATACCCACTTTGGGCGGCGAGATTGATCTTGCAGCTCTGGAAAAAGCCCTCACCGACGCTCCCGCTCCCGTAATTTTTGCGGCATTTATGCTGGTTAACAACGAGACAGGTGCAATTTACGACGTGAAGCGGGCATCCGCCATGGTCAAGGGGAAATTCCCCGACGCAACAGTCCACTGTGACGCGGTGCAGGGGTTCATGAAGCTCCGATTCACACCCGCATCTCTTGGTGTTGACACGCTGACGGTAAGCGCACATAAAATTCACGCTCCGCGAGGTGCGGCGGCTTTGTTCATCTCTGCGGAAACGATCAAGCGCAAGAACATCGTTCCCGTTATGCCCGGCGGCGGTCAGGAAAGCGGATTCCGCAGCGGCACGGAGAATCTCATCTCTATCGCGGCTTTTGCAGCGGCTTGTGAGGACGGAATGGCGCATTTTGACGAAAGATCTTCCCGCGTGGACGAGCTTAGGGCTTATCTTGACGCGCAGCTCAAAGAAAAGTGTCCGGAAATCAGGTACAACAGACCTAAAAACTGCATACCGAACATTTGCAGTATCATTCTGCCATCCATAAAGAGCGAGACCATGCTCAACTATCTCTCCGGCAGAGGAGTGTACGTTTCAGCCGGCTCGGCGTGCAGTGCATATTCGAAGAAAAAGAGCGGTGCCCTTGAGGCTTTTGGTACAACTACTGCTGACGCCGACTCAACACTCCGAATCAGCCTGTCTCACATGAACTCAAGCGAGGACATCGACGCGCTGGTTGAAGGTCTTCGCGAGGGGATCGCATCTCTTCAGCGAAAAAGGTGAGAAATAACCAAAGCTGCAATGCTCTGTCTTTTTTCGGAATTATGCTTTGCGGTTTGGTTATCATTTATTATTCAGCTATGCCTCATCTTTCAACCAAAGTCCCCACTCTCGTGGGGAGCATAAGAGGTGTAAACGCAGACACCTCTTATGAATCACCCTGCGCCAAGGGAAGAAAAGCTTGTGCTCGATTGACCCGTCAATCTTCACACTGCGCTGTTCTCCCCTTTGGAAACCCCTTTTGAACTAACTTTAGTTAATACTTTCCCGCGCTCGTACCACTTGTGGCAATCGTTCCCCATGACGTCAGCCCAAAGCTTTAACCCGTCAAACCTCTGGGGGTAGGAAAACTGAACTTCGATATTGAAAAATTTGTCAATCGAACTTTACGAGCAAGTTCAAACTTGATGGGCGTATCAGCCGCAAACAAGGATTCCCCCATTGGCGTGAGTCGCTTTATGTTTTAGCTGCACGAAAAGCAAAGGGGTTGGCTTCTTAAGGAGGGGAAATAGAACGAAGTGACTTTCCCCTATCCTTAAGCGCAGGGTGATCCTTAAGAGGTGTCTGCGTCTACACCTCTTAAGTTCTCCACGAAAGTGGAGATTAGGTTGAATAAGCAAGTTCGGTTAAAGAGTAAAGCGGCGTAAATATAGAATATTTTAGACCCAATTCTTCTCCTCCTCCACTGCACTTACAAGTAAGTGCGGCGGTCCCCCTCCCCCCCACAGGGGAAGGCTTGGGAAGGCTGAAGAAGGCATGGAAAACTTGATGTCCGACACGAGGATCCTTTGGAACCTGCGTTAGCAAATAATGCATCCCACGCGGAGTGAGAACAAATAAAAATCCGAAAACGTGATAACGTTTTTTCTAATCCCTCACCAGGAGAGCAAACATGAAATACAAAAACTACATTTGGGACTTCGACGGCACGCTGTACAACACCTACGTCCATGAGATCAAGGTCATGGAAACCGTTCTCGGACGGCACGGGCTGCTCGAAACCATAGATCTTGAGGAAATGTACCGCTGGATGAGAGTGGGATACGGAAATATCACACGATTCGAGGGCGTTACAGATGAAATATACAACGAGTTCCGTCGCGAAGGGCTGAAAGTCGGTGCAGAAGAGCATGAGCCAAAGATACTCCCCTTCGAGGACTGCGGTAAGGTCCTCTCCGCTATAGTTGAAAACGGCGGAAAGAACTTCATCTACACCCACCGCGACAAGACAACACTCACATGGTATCTCACCGAGTACGGCATGATCGACTACTTCACTGACATGGTAACGTCTGACGAAAACTTCCCCATGAAGCCTGCTCCCGACGGACTTCTCTCTCTGTGCGAGAGAAACGGGCTTGATGTGAGTGAATCTATCATGATCGGCGACAGAATCATCGACGGAGCCTGCGGACGTGCTGCGGGAATGAGCGGTGCGCTGGTAAATTATCCCCCCCATCTACCCAACGGAAGAAGTCCTGCAGAGGGTGTGGATCTCGATTATACAGCAACCAGCCTCACCGAGTTTGCCGCGCAGGTTGGCATAAATTTGTGTGAATAATGCACATCCAACAAAGCAAATATATTGACAGGTAAAAAATATTGTAGCAGTTGACGTAATATTTCCCTTGAAATAGAGGTGCGACTGTGGTATAATAATGTACAAGAGGATATTAAGTATTGAGAGTGGGCGAAACAAAGTCCACTCTCTTGTTTATGAAAGAAAGGAATCGAATGAAACAGAAGAAGAACATCAGAGGCACAGTTTACGACATCGCTGCTCCTCTTGCCGAAAGCTTCGGCTACATTCTTTGGGACGTTGAGTACGTGAGAGAGGGCGCTGACATGGTGCTCCGCATCACTATCGACACAGATGCAGAGGGCGGCATCACCATTGAGGACTGCGAAAAGATGCACCGCGCAATCGATCCCCTGCTTGACGAGGCTGACCCCATTGAGGGCGCGTATATGCTCTCCGTTTCCTCCCCCGGAGTTGAGAGAGTACTCACCGAGCCCCTTCACTTCGAGAGAATGGCAGGCTGGGATGTGGAAATGAAGTTCTACACCGCAGTTGACGGTTCAAAATCCCTTCGCGCGACACTTCTCGGACTTGACGGCGAGGACATCGTTGTTAAGGTAGGCGAAGAAGAAAAACGCTTCAACAGAAAAGCAGTCGCAAAGTGCGAAACCATCTTCGAATGGTGAGATAAATAAGGGAACGCTACGCTTTTTCAACTTTGTCCCCACTCTCGTGGGGAGCTTAAGAGGTACCAATGCCGGCACCTCTTAAGAATCACCCGGCACCAAGGGAAGAAGAGCTCATTCCGATTGACTCGTCAATCTCCATTTCGCTGTTCTCCCCTTTGGAAACCCCTCTTGCTTTTCGTGCAGCCACAATCGTTTTCGCTGCTACACCATTTTTATAAAAATCACTTTTGACCGTTAGGTCATAAAGTTACCACAATTATTCTTTATTATTTATTCTTTATTCTTTATTATCTATTATTAAAAACTCACATAAATCACAGAAAGGTATGGAACCCCAAATGAACGCAGCGCTTTTTGAAGCACTGGAAATGCTGGAGAAAACCAAAGGCATTCCCGTTGACTACATGCTCGAGAAGATCGAAGCAGCTCTCATTTCCGCTTTCAAGAAGGAATACGGAAGCGCATCCGTGAGAGTAGACATCAACAAGGCGAAGAAGGACGTTAAGGTCTACCGCCGCCGCACAGTTGTTGAAGAGGTCCTCGACCCCAAGGCAGAGATCTCTTACGAGGACGCACAGGCAATCAGCCGCCGCTACGAGCTTGGCTCTGTAGTTGAAAACGAGATCAAGACAAAGGATTTCGGACGCATCTCCGCCCAGACCGCAAAGCAGGTTATCGTACAGGGCATCAGAGAAGCTGAAAAGGACAATATCGCCCGCGAATACGAAAAGAAGAAAGAAGAAGTTATCACAGCTATCGTTAACAAGCGTGACGACAGCACAGGCGACGTTTGGGTTGACACAGGCACATCCGACGTTATCCTCATGAAGAGCGAACAGATCCCAGGTGAGGAGCTTTACGTTGGCGACAGAATCAGAGTATTCGTTACTGAGGTAACAAGAGACTCGGAAAACACCCCCCTCATCACCCTCTCCCGTACCGCTCCCCAGATGATCAAGCGTATGTTCGAGACTGACATCCCCGAGATCACCGACGGTACTGTTATCGTTAAGGGTATCGCTCGTGAGGCAGGCTCCAGAACAAAGATCGCAGTATTCTCCCGTGATGCTGACGTTGACGCAGTAGGCGCTTGTATCGGTAACCGCGGCTCCAGAATCGCATCTATCGTTGAAGAGCTCCGCGGAGAAAAGATCGACGTTATCCAGTTCTCCGAGCATCCCGAAGAATACATCGCAGCCGCACTCTCTCCCGCAACCGTTCTGAACGTTGAGTTTGACGGCGAGCGCACATCCTCCGTTCAGGTTTCCGGAGATCAGCTTTCTCTGGCGATCGGTAAGGAAGGTCAGAACGTTCGTCTTGCCGCAAAGCTTACAGGCTGCAAGATCGACATCAAGGGAACAAAGGAATTCAGATAATGGCTGAAACAAAAAAGAAAAAGACCACAGCAGTCCCCGGACAGAAAAAAGTCCCCGAAAGACGCTGCGTAGGATGTCAGGGCACGTTCCCCAAAAAGGACCTGCTCCGCGTGCTCCGTTCTCCCGAGGGTTTGATCTCCATTGACTTCACAGGCAAGAAAAGCGGACGCGGCGCATACCTCTGCAAGAACGAGGCGTGCTTCAAGAAGGCGAGAAAGTCAGGCATCATCCGTCGCGCTCTTGAATGTGAGATCTCCGAGGAGATATACGACGAGCTTCTCCACGAAATACAGCTTGGGGAAGGTGAATAACTGTGGTAAAGATCACCGATAAGGTAAAGAAATACATCGGTCTGTGCATGGCGGCAGGCGGAGTCAAGGTGGGATTTGACCTTGTACTGGGGGAAGTAAGAAGCTCCCGTGCAAAGTTTCTGCTTATAGCAAACGACGCATCCGAGCGCACCGTCAAGCAGCTTACGGACAAATGCAAATATTACGGCGTTAAGTATTATATCAGCGATCAGAGCAGTACGGACATCGCGGACTTGATCGGCAAACGATCCTCCTGCGCAGCCGCTGCATTTACAGGAAAAGGACCGTGGAAGAGTGTTCTCGAGCATCTCGAAGCGGAGACAACAACTGAACGCTCGTTTAACGAAGACAGAAAGGATGATTGATTAATGGCAACGAAGTCAAATTCGATGTTCAAAATTAACCAACTGGCAAAAGACCTCGGAGTAAAGCCCAAAGAGCTGGGCAGCACCCTCGAGGACATTGGAATTACAGCAAAAAGCGGCACCGCAGTTCTCGAGGCGGATGAAATAAACCTCCTTTTTGCATCTCTTACCAAAAAGGCAAGCATCAAGGACATTGACGGCTACATGAAGGGTAAGACTGCGATCACTCTGCCCGAGTCTCCCGATCAGAAGGCGGCTCGCGAGGCAGTAGAAGCAGAAGCTAAGGCTAAGGCAGAAGCTGAGGCAAAGGCTAAGGCAGAAGCTAAGGCTAAGGCAGAAGCTGAGGCAAAGGCTAAAGCAGAAGCTGAAGCTAAGGCTAAGGCAGAGGCAGAGGC
Organism: Oscillospiraceae bacterium; assembly: GCA_015064345.1. Classification (GTDB taxonomy): domain Bacteria; phylum Bacillota; class Clostridia; order Oscillospirales; family CAG-272; genus UMGS1696. The sequence goes on from SVSK01000053.1 coordinate 7,052, forward strand.
TAAGGCTAAGGCAGAGGCTAAGGCTAAGGCAGAAGCGGAAGCAAAGGCTAAAGCAGAGGCTGAGGCAAAGGCTAAAGCAGAGGCTGAGGCAAAGGCTAAAGCAGCACAGCAGAAGCCCGCAGACAACAGATTCCAGCCCCGCGACAACAATCAGCGTCCCCAGTATAACAACCAGGGTCAGCAGAACAGAGACAACAGATTCCAGCCTCGTGACCCTCAGCAGAATAACAGATTCGACAACAGACAGGGCGGTCAGCAGGGCGGCAGATTCGGCAACCAAAGCGGTAACCAGCAGGGCAACTTCAACCGTGACAACAGAAATCAGCAAGGCGGCTTTAGTCAGAACCGTGACAACCGCGGTCCCCAGAAGGATAAGGACTACGGTCTTGACAGAATCCCCGTTAAGCCCCAGCCCAAGCCCAAGATCGAGCAGGGCGTGGAAAAGAAGAGAACAGGTAACGTTCGCGTTGTAGATACTCGCGGCGGCAGCGTTGACCTTTCCAAGTACGATGAGCGTCTGGAAAGCTTCTCCCACGACATCGACGATACACAGTCCAACAAGCAGAAGCTGAAGAAGCAGAATAACAACCGTCCCATGGGCAAGAAGAACGACAAGGAACGTCTTGCAATGGAAAAGCTTCAGAAGGCTAACCAGGAAAAGGCGAAGAAGCAGCCTCTTAAGGTTACACTTCCCGACGAGATCACCGTTGGCGAGCTTGCACAGAGACTGAAGGTTACAGCGGCAGAGTGCATCAAGCGTCTCATGATGATGGGACTTATGGCAACCGTTAACCAGGTGATCGACTACGATACAGCTTATCTTATCGCTGATGAGATGGGCGCGGTGGTAACAAAGGAAGTTAAGGTTACCATCGAAGAAAAACTGTTCGGTATAGAAGAGCCCGAAAACGAGGCAGATCTCGTAACTCGTGCCCCCATCGTTTGCGTAATGGGTCACGTTGACCACGGTAAGACATCCATCCTGGACGCTATCCGCCACACCAACGTAACAACAGGCGAGGCAGGCGGTATCACACAGCACATCGGTGCTTACAGAGTTGAGATTGACGGCAAGGAGATCACATTCCTCGATACTCCCGGCCACGAAGCCTTCACCGCAATGAGAGCAAGAGGTGCACAGTGCACTGACATCGCCATCCTCGTTGTAGCGGGTGACGACGGTATCATGCCCCAGACAGTTGAGGCTATCAACCACGCAAAGGCGGCAGGTGTTGACATCATCGTTGCCATCAACAAGATGGATAAGCCTCACGCAAATGCAGAGCAGGTTAAGACAGAGCTCACAAAGTACGATCTCGTTCCCGAAGAATGGGGCGGCGACATCATGTGCGTTCCCGTTTCTGCTCACACAAAGATGGGTATCAACGATCTGCTTGAGGATATTCTCCTTATCGCAGAGGTTAAGGAATACAAGGCTAACCCCGCAAAGAGAGCGAAGGGTGTTGTAATTGAAGCGAAGCTTGACAAGGGCCGCGGCCCCGTTGCAACAGTTCTCGTTCAGGACGGTACACTCAGAGCAGGCGACATCGTTATCGCAGGTACTTCCGTAGGTCACGTTCGTGCAATGACCAACGACAAGGGCAGAACTCTCAAGGAAGCAGGTCCTTCCGTTCCCGTTGAGATCATCGGTCTTTCCGAGGTTCCTCTGGCAGGCGACGAGTTCAATGCAGTTGACGACGAAAGAATGGCAAGAGAGCTTGCAGAGCAGAGAAAGGCTAAGGCTAAGGAAGAGCAGTTCAGACTTAACGCTAAGGTAAGCCTTGATGACCTCTTCAGCCAGATCGCCGCAGGTGTTAAGGAGCTCAACATCATAGTTAAGGCTGACGTTGGCGGATCTGCCGAGGCAGTTAAGCAGTCTCTTGAAAAGATCTCCACTGACGAAGTTAAGGTCAGAGTAATCCACTCCGCAGTTGGTGGTATCAGCGAATCCGACGTTATGCTCGCCGCTACATCCGGTGCGATCATCGTTGGCTTCAACGTTCGTCCCGACAAGTCCGCTCTTGACTCCGCTGAACGTCAGGATGTTGACATCCGCACATACCGTATCATTTACGAGTGCATCGAAGAGATCACCGCCGCAATGAAGGGTATGCTCGCGCCCACGTTCAAGGAAGTTCTCCAGGGTCACATCTCCGTTCGCCAGACCATTAAGGTTCCCGGAGTTGGCATGATCGCAGGTTCTTACGTTCAGGACGGTAAGGTAACTCGCCAGTCCCAGATCAGAATCGTTCGCGACGGTATCGTTATCATGGAAGACAAGATCTCCTCTCTCCGCCGCTTCAAGGACGACGTTCGTGAGGTTGCCGCAGGTTACGAGTGCGGTATCGGCCTTGAGAAGTGTCTCGACATCCGCGAGGGCGATATTCTCGAAGCGTATATCATGGAAGAAGTAGCAAGATAATATAGAAAAAACACCCTTCGGGGTGTTTTTTAGTTATGAGTTATGGTTTCACTTCGTGAAAGTTATGAGTTATGAGTTAAAAGAGAACGGGAGGAGCGCGAAACCCGCTAAACCATATTGTTGGAGATGGGATGCTTTGGGTAGGATTCGTTGTGTCTCTTTCGACATACGAAATTCGATAATGCCTCCAAAACTCATAACTCATAGTTCATAACTCCTAACTCCTGCTTATTCTCACCACTCCCGCGGTGATATCGTCCTTTGAGCCGCGGATCGCCGCCTCGCTGACCACCGCCATTGCCGCCCGCCGCTCGTCTCCTGCAAGGACTGTCTCGTCCGTTGTCATCATATCAAGCAGCCACGGTACCTCATCATAGGATCTCGCAACCCCGTCCGAGAGCATGACTACCGTATCTCCAGGCTGAACGTCAAACTTAATCATTTCCGCGTCAAGTGCGCGTATTATCCCAATGGGGACTGTTTTTGACTGCAGCCTGAATATACTTCCGTCTCGCAGCACAAATGACGGTGCCGCACCGCTCTTTATAAACCGCGCTTCTCCCGTGACAAGGTCGATCTCTGCGATATCCACAGTAGCGGAACACTCTCTGTCAGCCGAGCGGACTATGCGGTTGAGTAGCTTCAGCGCACATTCCAGATCTGCGCCGGAGGAAATAAGCCTCCTCAGCAGAGACACTACCACACCCGAAGTGAGAGCCGCCTCCTTGCCGCTTCCCATTCCGTCGGACAGGATCATATAAAACCGCCCGTCTGACTCAAAGGTGCATATTGCATCTCCCGAGACTCCGTCAGGCTCATTGTCCGTTACTCTGATGCACACTTTTTCTCCCTTTTTTCGCTCATCCGAATCCACCTGCCTGCAGTCTGCATCGCAGTCGCGTTTTTCGCAATAGTACACGGGTACACTCGATGCCGCGGCAGAATAGGACCCCGATCTTGCGCTGTAGGAGTAAACGGTATGCATCCGCATTGAGAGACTTGCCCCGTCCAGCTCAAATTCCGGCTCGGAAAGGGGGCTTCCCACCACCTTTTCAAACAGCTTTCGTATATCATCTCCTCCCAGATTTGTGGCGCTCACGTCAATGTCGCCGACAAATATGTGCTTCATTCGTGACCCGTACGCCGTCACCGTTGAAGCTGAAAAATTGTTGTATGACAGTATATTTTGCAGTTTTTTCGACAGTTCCGTGTCAACAGAGCTGATCTCACGGCTCACTTCTCCCGCGTGACGGAACAATTCTCCCGCAAGTCCAAGATCCGCCGCAGATACCGACAGCTTGTCTCCCTCTCGTGCCGCGGCGATCTTCTTACCCGAGGTAAGATTGATCTCGTCAAGTATCCTGCCCATGCTGTAGCAGAATGACGCAAGAGACGAGGGCACTGCCGCCGCGCTGACAACTCCTGTTGAGTGTAGCTCTTCAGCCATTTTCGGCATGACCTGGGCGGATTTCGAGCTTTTTGTGCCGTATCCGCACCTTTCGCGGTTTTTGCATGTGGGGCAGTAAGTCTCAAACGCCGTCTCAACTATCTCCCGCATCTCGGATTTCGATGGCTTTGACAGCCTTTCCGCCATTGAGTGAAGCACCGTTGACACTGATGCCAGTCCGTCTGAGAGGCTGTTTATCCGCCGATTCATCTCTCCCGCGGATAGCTCTGCCACGTTTGCCGCCTCACCCGATATCCGTCCCGCGATACCCACTCCGCCGAACAGCTTCTCGGGTAGCTTGATAATGCCGTACATCTCAGCAGGTATAAGCAGCGCGACAGACAGCACCACAGGCGGAAAAACATCGGCAAATCCGTCAATTCCGCTAACGTAAATCGCCCATGCCGTGGTGGAAATACCGCTTGCAAGTAGGGCAAAGGTCACCGAATAGTTACTGAGAGCACCCACCGTCAACGCCGCTATTCCGTATGCGGGAACGTAAGCGGGCTCCATGACCATTCCGCAGATCATTCCAATCATAACGCCACGGTGTACCCCAAAATGACGGGATACGACAACTGAGGCGGCAAATGCAAAGAGCACGCCCAAATTAAAGTTCGGTCGTGAGAGCATCTCACCCGGCAAAGCGGACAAGGGGGAGGATGACATTTGACACAAGGACAGGGTAACTGCCGCCGCAACGGAATAAACGCCTATCTCACGCAGAGGGGACGAGCGCATATTCGAGTCGCGGGAGACATAAAATAGGTATGTAACAACAGGTGTAATAAGGAGACTGAACACAGCACCGAACAGGTCATAGTAAACGTACCCGCCCTCAACCACCGACCATGCCCCGGAAAGCAGTGCCCCGCAAGCGGATAGTGCCAGTCGTATTCTGATGTTTTCCCGGAGCATGATCCCACTGTAATTCTTGCTTTCCGTAGCCAGCGCATTCATGACTGCACGAGGTGTGGGACTTTTGCCGATGAGTTTTTTTAACCGTGAGAACATTCGGCTTCGCTTTCGTTTGTCTTCAGTTTCGTCTGCTCTGCCGGACTCAAGCCACACCGATGCGCCAAGTCGAGCGGCTGCAAGTGTGGTCAGTGCCAGTGCGTATATTCCGCCAACCCCTGCTATACGGCTTGTTCCGACCAGTGTACCGGCAAGGGTGGAGAACGTTGAGATAATTCCGCTTGACGATCCCACCAGCGCGATTCCGAGTGGGTATGTGCCCGGAAAAAGCTGTGTTCCCGTTACCACTGCGGCAAGAACGAAGCACAGAAGTGCGCTCATGATCCGCTTCACTCTGACTCCGCCAAGCTTATCGATCAAGGTCTTCTTCGCCCGAAGGACAACCGCCCCTCTCTCAGTACCCTCGCCCGTTATGTAGTTTTTCTTTTTGCCTTTCATTGTTTGTGTCTCCTTTGGTAGTTCACCATTGGCGCGTGGCCATTCGCGTCTCTGATATTGGCATGATTATACTACGGAGGCGGGAGAAAAATTCGTCGGCTTTCGGATGCGGTTTTATGGGGGATATTGTCCCCTTCCCCCGCGGTAATAAAGATGCGGCAGAAACAAAAAATTCCCCTGACGAGAGGGGGAAAAAGGTGTGGGAAAATGGAGGAGGAAGAACGGGGAATGAATTGGTTATGAGTTATGAGTTATGAGTTATGGGTTATTAGTTGAGGTAAGAGGTAATAGTGAAGAGGTAATAAGTGTGGTAATTTTTCTCACATAGGTTCGAAAAATAAATAAAAAAGATGTGGGTGTGTTAAAGTAAAAGCTACACGGGAAACAAAGGGGTGGATTCTTAAGGAGGGGAAACAGCGCAGTGTAGATATTGCTTGCAATAGATACACAAGCTCTTGCCCATCCTTAAGTGGGGGAGATTCACAAGAGGTATCCCCAGTTGATACCTCTTGTGTGCCAAGCGCATAGCGTAACTAAGGTTAATTAATAAGTATAGTTAAATATAAAAGAGAAAAGTGCAGTTTGAAGTTGTTCGAAGCGGCGGGAGATAAACCCTGCCCGGCTCATAACCCATCACTCATCACTTATAACTCAAAAAAGACCCCTCGGGGTCTCTTTTGTTTATCTTATTTCTTCTCGCCTATGAACACGTCGTTCTCAAACCAGCCGTCCTGAACTGTTCCGTCGGGCAGCGTCAATACTCCTCTGCCGTCGCGCTTGAAGTTGTTCATATCTCCCTCGTAATGGGATCCGTCTGCACCGTCGATTATCACGTTGTGGGGTCCGAGAATGCTTTCCTTGAATTCGCCCTCGAAGGTGTCTCCATTCGGAAGTCGCAGCTTGCCGTGTCCATGGGGAGCTCCATCCTTCCAATAGCCCTCATAGGCTGCATTCGTGGGTTCTGTCTGCTTTCCCCAGCCATCCTGCAATCCGTCAATAAATTCGCCCTCGTACACAGTACCGTTACCGCTTGTAACCTTGCCATATCCCCACATCGCGCCGTTTATCATCTCACCCTCGTAGTGCACAGTGTCACCGTTGGTTCTGAAATAATCACGGACTCCGTAGCCGGTAATATCCCAATGGGCATATATATC
>SVSK01000054.1 GCA_015064345.1 Oscillospiraceae bacterium
ATGAAAACAGCATCTCTTAGAGGTGCTGTTTTTGTTATGTTAAAGCAACACCATCGAGATTTCCCCGTGTCATGGAAATCTCGAGAGTGTCACCATAGTGACACTCAGTATTCGCCAACATACAACAGGAAAGAGCATCTCATTTGAGGTGTTCTTTTTTCGTTCATTTCGCTGAAAGTCGTGCCGAAGAACTTGAGTGTCCCGAGATTTCATCTCATTTTCTATCGCTTCGCGCTTGACAATCATATGAACGCATGATATAATTATAAAAACGCAATAATGTGCGATGATTTTTGTAATACTACGGAGGGTTGTATGAATCGTTTTGCTATTTCTGCATTACTGATCTGTTTGCTGCTCATTTTTGTCGGTTGTGCTGACACCGCTGATGTTCCCGAAACGGATTTTGATGCCCCTGCCACATCTGCACCGGAGCCTGATATGAGCGAAATATCTTTGGCAGACGTTGAGTGGAGTGATGCGAGAGTTATGCTCAGCGAGTCTCGCCATAAGGGCACATCTGCCTTTGCGCTGAATAAGCTGATGGACTCTACCACGATTGACGGAATAACCTATCGGTTTGAGCGCGGTATTACGGATGACATCCGTGCCGACTGCATCAATTCCACCGCGAGAATTGTTCGCTGTGCACGCGTTGACTGCGCTGTTGAGATATGTGTTTACCTTCCCGAAACCTACAGCGGCACATTTATCAGCGAGGGCGTAATATACACCTGTGTACAGGATTTTGAGTCTATTGAGTATACTGCAATTCTTTTTAGCGGTATCTTTGGCGAGTATGCAAACTATGGTGCTCTCTACGGGTACGCAAACTATCTGCTCTGTGAGCTGTACGGGCGCGAGATGCCTTTGATGCACGAAAAATACGAATACGACGGGGGAATTGACTCCCTTGACATGAATCTTCTGTGCTTCGATGGAACTTTTGTTAAGAAAGACTCTAAAGAAATTCCCCGAATTGCCAATACATTTGTAAGTGAATACATTAATGCACTCGGCGAGGCGGCTCTTCACTCGCTCATCAGAAGCAGTGCTGATCCACACACGGCAAGTGAGTTTTCCGAGGCGCTTCGGGCGTTTTACCTTTCTCGCGGAATCGAATACACTCCGTCGGAGATACTTTACAGCATGGGCGGCGTTTCCTGCGATTATGTGGCGAGGTGCAAGTATGCCGAAATATACGTTGAGCGTGACTGGGTGGATGCGAACGGGTGGCTCAATCCTGTTGTATACGATGGATTTTTACACAAGAATTACTCTGACGTGAAGAAGTATTTCACCACTGCTGAGAGTGAGATGGGATCATATCGCGAGCTATTCGCCATAGGAAACTACAATGACGACCTCGAGATACATTACACCTCGGAATCTATGTCAAACACATCCTGGTACAACGGCGGTACGCACAACATTCAGGTTATGAACGTGGCGTCCTTTATGCACGAATACATCCATTCTCTCACATACGCGAGTTCCATGAAAGAAGGCTGGGCAGTTGAGGGGCTTGCGGAGTGCTATGACAGCCGCTTCAATTCATACGGCACGCCGATGACGTCCCTCGATCACAACACACCCGAGAAGTACACGGATACTCAGACCGCACAGATGATGATCTGTGTCAATGAATTCCGCGAGAAGCTTGGGCGCGACATCGATACAAGCGTAGACTGGGCAGAGCTTATGCACATCAAGAGCTGGTCTTACGGCTACCAAACGCCAAATGGCGGCAGCGGATATGTCCCCGGCGCATCGTTTATTGCATATCTGTGCGGTAGATTTGGTGAGCGTGAGACTCTTGATATGTTGTTTTACACACACGATTTCTTCGGATCGACGTATGAGGAGTTGACAGCGGATTGGCTTGATTTCCTTGAAGAAAACTACTCCGAATACACGCGGATCAGACCTTAACAATACATCAAAAAGCCTGCTTCGGTGGGCTTTTTCTCTCACCGCCTTGCAAGGGAGAGAATATTGTGTTATAATTGATAAAAATATAAATAATTTGGAGTTGGATTATGAAAAAAGAGCTTATTGAGAAAATATTCGCCGATACCGCATTCGTTCACACAGGCGGAAGTGCTGAGGAGCTTAAGGTGGCAGAGTATCTCCGTGATACCGCTGTGGAACTTGGACTTGACGCGCATCTTGAGGAATTTGAAGTTGACATGGCGACTGTTCACGAGGCTACTCTGACAGTTGACGGTCGTGAGATCCCCTGTAAGGGCTATCTTTGCGCGGGTAACGGAGACATTGAAGCACCGCTGTATTATCTCACAGAGGGCGACAAGTATTCTCTCTCGCTTTGCAAGGACAAGATCGTTCTCATCGACGGATATCTCGGTTACTGGAGATACAAGGACATGCTTGACAACGGCGCGTTGGCATTTGTAACATACGACGGAAACGTATACTTTGCTGACCGCGACATAGACCACCGTGAGCTGCGCTCATATTTCCCCGACGACAGAAAGATCCCCGGTGTGAACATCAACGCCAAGGACGCTGTGGCGATCATCAACGGCGACGGCGACGGAAAGATGGCTAAACTCACCTTAAAGCAGGACGAGTACAAGGGCAAGTCCCACAACGTGGTTATTGATATGCCCGGTGAAACAGAAAAGCAGATCATCTTCACCGCTCACTATGATACAACATCCTTGTCTCAAGGCGCGTATGACAACATGTCAGGCTCAATCGGTATTCTTTCCATGGCGGAATATTTTAGTAAGAATCCCCACCGCTACAGCCTCAAGTTCGTTTTCTGCGGAAGTGAAGAGAGAGGTCTGCTCGGATCAAAGGCGTACTGTGCGGCTCATGAGGAAGAACTCAAGAACGTGGATCTCGTTATCAACCTTGACATGATTGGATGCATTATGGGCAAGTTTATCGCCTGCGCCACTGCAGAGAAGGATCTTGCTTCCTACATCAGCTACATGGGCAACGAGCTCGGTTTCCAGGTGAAGGCATATCAGGATGTGTACTCAAGCGACTCCACTCCTTTCGCTGACAAGGGCGTGCCTGCTGTATCCTTTGCGAGAATGGCAGGCGGCAATCTTCACCCCATCCACAACAGCTATGACACACTTGCTGTAATGAAGACAGAGCACATGCAGAAGGATATAGATTTCATCACAGCCTTTGCTTCCCGCATGGCGAACGCGGTATTCTGCCCTGTTTCCCGCGAAATTCCCGATAACATCAAGGAGAGGCTGGACGAATATCTCCTCAGAAAGCGCAAGAAGGCGTAAATTAGGCTAACAAACAGTACATTGGAGAGCGAAAATGAAGATTTCCATTGCCTGTGATGACGGCAAATATTTCAGCGAAATAAAAGCTGCGGGATTTGACGGAGTGGATCTATCCTTTGCGGATCATCTTCGCAGGGATGAGGTTCTGACTGACGCATATACCTGTGAGATCGAGGATATCAAGCTTCTCGCATCTCGTGCAGATCTATCTGTATGCCAGACTCACCTCACATACTACCCCGGGCACATTCCACCTGTTGGAGACGGCTCATACGAGGCTTTCGAGGACTTTATTTTGCCCCTTCTCGAAAAAGAGATTGAGCTTACCGCTATGCTTGGTTGCTCTGTTGCGGCGATGCACTTGTACTTTGAAGCGGACCGTGAGAAGAGCAGAGCGGGGAATATGAAGCTGATAGAAAAGCTGCTTCCCTCCCTTGAGCGTTGCGGTGTGGTGCTGGCAATCGAGAACATTTACGGGCCCGATTACTCCGATGCACATCTTTCTACAGCAGAGGACCTCCTTTACTATGTGAACGAGCTTGGCTCCCCCTATATTGGCGTATGCCTTGACACAGGTCACGCGGTTATCCGAGGTCAAGACCCTGTGGAGATGCTCGCCAGAGCGCAGGAGAGCCTCTGTGGGCTTCATTTGCACTCGACGGTACCGAATATTGACCTTCACTCTATCCCCTACTGTATAAGCTACGGTGAGACTGTGGACTGGAAAAAGTTCTCCCGTGTGCTGAAGGACAGCTCCTATAGCGGTTCATTCAATCTTGAAGTGCGCCCTCCTGTGGAGTTTGGAAGTGCTGCCCGCTCGGCGTACTACAAGCTGGCATATGAAGCGGCACGGAATATTATTGACTGAACACATCACTGTGTAGAGAAAACTAAATGAGTTGACTTATGGATATTATAATTCAGTACATAAAAGACAACCCGACGCTGATTATCGCTAACATAATCGCTTTTGTGGCAGTAGCGGTTACGTTTATTTCATATCAGGTCAATTCCCAGAAAAAGCTACTTGTTATTCGAATTATTGCGACAGTGATCTCCGCCGTAAGCTTTATGGTGCTTGGTGCATGGACAGGCTTTGCAATGAACTGTGTTGCAATACTGCGAAACGTTGCATACTATAACAAGGACAAGAAGCCTTTTGACAGTAAGCTGGTACCGTATGTCTTTACCGCTATTATGATCGGCTTCGGTATTGCCACCTGGACAGAGTGGTACTGCGTTCTCTCCGTTGCAGGACTTGTGATCAACACGATCGCTTTGTCCTCGCCCTCTGCACAGCTTATCAGAGGCAGCATACTCGTGACCTCTCCCATGGTGCTTCTTTACGATCTTCTTGCGGGAAACATTGTTGAAGCGGTCAAGGAGCTTATTGCAATAGTGCCGGCGGTTATCGGAATAGTGCGCTATCGCAAGGGCAAAAAGCAGGAATAAAAAATGAGCGTAATACCGGAATTTATCAGATCAGAGCCGGTTCTGTGTGCGAACATTATCGCGCTGGTCGCCGCTGTTATCACTTTTATTTCGTATCAGGTCAACTCTGCCCGCCGTCTGCTCGTTATACTTTGTGTTTCAGCGGCAGTATCGGGCATCAGCTTTGCGGTGCTTGGCGCATGGACTGGCGTTGCCATGAACGGCGTTGTACTTGTGCGAAATATTGTATATTACAACAAGGATAACCTTGGCAAGGCAGGGAAATATTTCCCGATTCTGTTTGCCACAGCGGCGCTTGTCTTCGGTATCTGCACGTGGGATGCGTGGTTTTGCGCTTTCTCCGTGGCGGGACTTATAATCGACTGTTTGGCACTTGCCTCGACCTCTGCACAGCTTATCAGAATGAGCATACTTGTAACCGCACCGATGTTCTTCGTGTACGATCTTCTGACCATGAACTATGTTGAGTGCATTAAGGAAGTAGTTTCACTTGTGTCGGTAGTTATCGGCATCACGCGATTCAGAAAACCTAAGGAGACGGCATAGGCATAATTTGTGGAACAGATCATCAAGTTTATAGGAGACAACACAGTTCTTATAGCCAACATAGTTGCGCTGATTGCAATGGCAATTTCCTTTGCTTCCTATCAGTTAAACTCCCAAAGAAAGCTACTTGTGATGCAGATATTCTCGAACTTGCTGACAGGTATCAGCTTTATGATACTTGGTGCATGGACTGGCGTGGCAATGAACTGTATCGCAATAATAAGAAACATCGTGTACAGCAACAAGAGAGCAAAGTCCGCCGGATGGATTCCTTTTGCTTTTGCGGCGGTAATGATCGGCTTCGGTATTGCCACCTGGACAGAGTGGTACTGCGTTCTCATGGTCGTAGGTTGGGTGGTGAACACGCTCTCTCTTTCCTCTCCCTCACCGCAGTTTATCAGAAAAAGCATTCTGGTTTCATCTCCTTTGGCGTGTGTATACAGTCTCCTTGCAAGGAACTATCTCAGCGCCGCAAAGGAGACAATGTCGATGATATCGGCAATTATCGGTATCATTCGGTTCTCCCGCAACAAAAAAGAATAAAAAGTACGGCTTGCAGTAATATGTGAGCCGTTTTTTCGCAATTATGAAAGGAAGATTAATTTTGGAGACCTATTATTGACTTTTCCCTCGCTGTAGTGTATCATAAAATCAGAAGATATCGTAAGACTAAATATATGGAGGTAGCAAAATGAAGAAAACAATAATCGGTTTTATAGTCGTAGCATTTGTGATTATTATTGTGGCATGGCTTGCAATGAACAGCTGTAACAAGGGCAAAAACGATCCCGATGACAAACCCGGATACGTTCCGCCGGACCTCACTTACGAAACTGATGAGAAACTGCCGGAGGGTGAGAGCAACTCTCCTGAAACAGACGTGCCGGAGGGATCGGACGAAACACAGCCTTGGGGTCAGCCTGAAACAAGTGCTCCCGAGACAAAGAAGCCTGAGACAAGCTTACCGGAAACAAGCGCTCCCGAAACAGAACCTGCGGAGATTACACCTCCCGATACAACAGCCCCGGAGACAACTCCCGTAGACACAAGCAAACCCGAGACAACAGCTCCCGATACAGACGATGATTGGTTCGAGAATTGGGGTACGGAAACTCCCGTAGAAACAGATCCGCCGGAGACAGAAGCACCTTATTATCCCGACTATGCTCCCGCTCCCGACCATATCAAGTACGTAATGGTGGACAACAAGATCTATCGCGACTTTGTTACACTTCCCAACATTGATATAACAGATAACGGCTATAATTTCTACACCATGCTTGACGACGGCACTGTCTATATGCGCCAGATCACTGCGAGCGGCTTTGAGAGATACGTTGGTGAGTACCGCGGCGGAGATATGGATCTTTCCCTTGACATAATTGTCTTTGTTTTGAGCGGTGACATGCAGGATATGCTTATCGAGAATGAGATAAACGACACTATCCTTGAAATGTGCGCGGTAACAAGAGGCGACAGCTATCCCAAGCTGACTGCGGTTTGGATCGAGACAAAGTCCGGCGACTATTTCGTTACATATGACAGTGATCCTGCTGAGGGAGAGGAAGCGTTCAAGATCTACACTCGCAAGGAATATCTGGAGCTGATTAAGTAATAGGCAATTAGGCAAATGAAAAAACAGATAATCAACATAATTAACTTCATAAGAGCGGTTGAGCCACGGTCTGTGGTTGACCTTGTGACACCTGTTCGCGAGCAGATACGACTGATGAAGCAGCATGGTCTTCGAGGCACGTTCCTGCTCCAGTACGATGCGCTGATCGATCCTGTCTACGTCGAGCTGATGAAGGGCCTTGACCCAGAGCAGTTCGAGATAGGCGTGTGGTTTGAGACAGTTCAGCCGCAGGTGGAGAGGGCAGGATATGAGTGGACAGGCCGCTACCCGTGGGACTGGCATCCTCATTGCGGGTTCTCCGTAGGGTACACCAAAGAACAGCGCGAGAAACTTGTTGACGTGTTGTACGAGGAGTTCAAGGCTGTCTTCGGCTACTATCCTCGGGTATTCGGATCATGGTTCTTTGACACCCATACCGTCCGCTACATAAGCGAGAAATACGGCGTAGATGCTCTCTGCAACTGCAAGGACCAGTACGGCACCGACGGCTATACTCTCTGGGGCGGCTACTACGGTCAGGCGTATTATCCAAGCAAAAATAACGTGTTTATGCCCGCACAGACTGAAGCAGAGCAGATAGATGTCCCACTTTTCAGAATGCTCGGTTCAGACCCTGTTTACCAGTATGATCTCGGGCTCGACCCCATCCACGGCGCGAAAAAGATACAGACCGTTATCTCACTTGAGCCTGTCTACAGGGCGGCAGTGAATGAAGTGGGCGGAGGAGTACCCGAGTGGGTGGATTGGTATCTCCGAGAAAACTTCAACGGTGACTGCCTCAGCTTTGGCTACGCACAGGCAGGCCAGGAAAACAGCTTCGGCTGGGATAAGATGGGCGAGGGACTCATATACCAGTTTGCTGAGTTTGAGCGGCTGATGAAAGAGGGTAAGACCACAGTTGAGACTCTCGGTGAGAGCGGTCGGTGGTTCAAGTCACAGTATAAGACCACACCGCCCTCTACGATTACAGCACACACTGCCTACGATGATGAAGAGCGTAATTCGGTCTGGTACTGCACCAAAAACTACCGTGTAAACCTGTACGGTGACCACGGCAAGCTGCGGATACGCGATATACACGTGTTTAGCGAGAAGAGTATCGACCCTTACGAAAACGAGGTTTGCCCCGGAAATCAGTCGGTTTATGAGACACTTCCCGTGGTAGATGGAAATCGACACACGGGCGGCGGAGTTTTGGGCGGTGCGTATATCACCTATCTTGACGGAACGGCTCCGAAATTTGATGAGATGACATTTACGGACTGCGGCGAGGGAAGAGCAACAGTTTCGTACGGAGACGTTTCGTTTGAACTTCATGAAAACGGTATGAGAGTTACCGCAAACCGCCCGTTCAGAATTGACGCGAAATATGGCACAGACGATCACTTGCCTGCGGTTCAGTCTCTCGAGGAAGATAAACTGTCTCTCGAGTATGACGGCGTGGGATATTCGCTTAAACTTCTCTGCGGTAGATTCGATGGCGAGACATGTATAATGTCCGACGGATGTGCGGTTGAAATTGAATTTGAAGCATAAAAAAACAAAAAGACCTTCGATTGAGGGTCTTTTATTTATATATCATTGTATGCAGATACTGAAGCAACCAAACGATTACATTTGACGGTTAATCTTATCTATCTTACTTGAGACTTCTGCTTCGATTATTTTACGGCTGCGCAAAACGGTCAGCAGGCAAATGACTGCCATAGAATATACAAAAGCAATTATTGAACGAAGAACAGGTATTTTCAGTGACATCCATGGTCCTAAGCAAAACATGGTCGCAAACACTATCGGATTCCGCGGTGCATTATTTGTGATTAAGATGGAAAGCTCTGCCACAACAACGATAATGAGATAGAGAGCAAACATGATCTTACCTTCCGAACGGAGATAAGCGACCAACTCCTGACGTGCATCTAACTTGTCGGCATGGTCTGCATAGGTGTTTAATCGATTGTACATATGGAAACGGTAGAAAAAGGCAGCATACACAGCCATTGCTATTACTTGCACTATGGCATCTTGAATGAAATCGCTTTTTATTTTCTCAAGAACTGCAGCAATTATTATGGAACTAAGTAAAAAAACACCAAGAGTGGCTAAAGAAGCGAATATTATACTTTTTAGGCAAGTCAACCATAGCCTTTTGTTTCTTGACATGAAATATTCAATCCTTTCTCAATGTTATTATCATTATAACGCATGCATTTTATTATGTCAATACGAACAAAAACATTATTTGGCAATCTCAGCAATAAGGTTAGACCCGGTTTTCTGAAGGGTTCCTCTTAAAGGCGTTTTCTATGAATCAAAAATTGAAAAACGGGAAAAATAATTGCGGAAATTGCAAAAAAAGGGTTGACAAAGAGGACTTGATGTGATATAATATCACCGTTGCGGAAGCGATAGCTTTTGTGACGCAATAAGGCGGAGTAGCTCAGTTGGCTAGAGCAACCGGTTCATACCCGGTAGGTCATGGGTTCAAGTCCAATCTCCGCTACCAAAAAAAGAGATTTGTTTGTGTGGGTACACGGCCCGTTGGTCAAGCGGCTAAGACACCGCCCTTTCACGGCAGTAACGGGGGTTCGATTCCCCCACGGGTCACCACATCCCACGTAAGCAGATCCTTTTTTTACGGCCCGTTGGTCAAGCGGCTAAGACACCGCCCTTTCACGGCAGTAACGGGGGTTCGATTCCCCCACGGGTCATAAAAACAAGACTCATCCCAAGGATGGGTCTTGTTTTTTTATGTCTGTAGGAGGCTGAGAAACCCTATGAAAGTTTTACACTAACCGAAGAAGTATGAGGTGCTACATAAAACTTTCAGCCGAACTTGTTCGGCGAGGGTTCAGATTCCCCCACGGGTCATAAAAACAAGACTCATCCCAAGGATGGGTCTTGTTTTTTTATGTCTGTAGGAGGCTGAGAAACCCTATGAAAGTTTTACACTAACCGAAGAAGTATGAGGTGCTACATAAAACTTTCAGCCGAACTTGTTCGGCGAGGGTTCAGATTCCCCCACGGGCAATCAAAATCAGTGAAATCGAACGGGTCGGTAGTTGGCCGACACCTGACCGACGCAATAATCACTGCGTGTTTTTTCGAGAGCGATTCCCCCACGGGCAATCAAAATCAGTGAAATCGAACGGGTCGGTGTTAGGCCGACACCTGACCGACGCAATAATCACAGCGTGATAATTGCAGAGCGATTCCCCCACGGGCGTCTATGGAAGACTGAGAAGACCTATGAAAGTTTCAAGCTGGCCGAAATGCGGACATTTCAGTTGGCTTCTTCTTTATTTTCCATTTCGTCTTGATGCTCTATTTTATTAAGCGCTTTTTTGAATTGGAATACGAACAGAACCGCTGTAAAGGTTACCGCAAGAATATCTGCTATAGGCTCTGCCATGTAAACCCCGGTGGTTCGGTCACTTATCAGATTCGGCATAATATAGATGAGCGGCAAAAGCAACACAAATTTCCGAACGACAGCAACAAGTACGGAGGACGGAGCATTTCCAAGAGAAACAAAGGTCATCTGACATGCAATCTGAATGCCGAATAGTATCATTCCGCTGAAATAGATGCGAAGGACTCTTGATGCAAACTTAACAAGCTCGGCGTCAGGGGAAAACATCGATGCAAATGCGCCGGGGAACAGCATCACCGCCGTCCAAATGGTTACCGAATAAATAAGGCATACCTTAAGCAAAAGCTTATACGTTTGCTTAACGCGACCGGCGTCTTTTGCTCCGTAATTATAGCTGAGTATAGGCTGAGCTCCCTGTGCGATACCTTGCGGCGGAAGCATAGCAAACTGCATTACGCTTGTGAGAATAGTCATGGCACCAACAGCAATGTCGCCACCGTACTCAAGCAGAGAGGAATTGAAGCAAACTGAGATCACGCTCTCGCTCGCCTGCATAATAAAGGTTGCCGTTCCAAGAGCAACGCAGGGCAAAATTATTTTTGGGGAGGAGATGAAATACTTCGGTTTTAATCTGAGAATGCTTCGCTTGCTACTCAAAAAGGACAGAACCCATGCACAAGAAAGTGCTTGCGATATGATCGTTGCAAGTGCCGCACCACGGACCCCCATGCCGCATCCGTAAATAAGAATGGGGTCGAGAATGATATTCGCAACAGCGCCTACAACAACCGACATCATAGAGATCTTTGTAAATCCCTGTGCGGTGATAAAGGCATTCATGCCAAGCGTCATTTGGACGAATACCGTACCAACTGCATAGATGCTCATGTAGCTCGTGGCATATTCTATTGTATTGGTGCTTGCACCGAATGCCAAAAGGAGATCCTTGTTCCAAATAAGCAAAACAACTGTCAGTATGGCGGAAACGACGACCTGCAGCCCGAAGCATCCGCCGAGTATTTTTTCAGCACTTTTCGTGTCCTTCTCGCCCATAAAAATCGAAGCTCGAGGTGCGCCACCTGAACCCACAAGAGCCGCAAAGGCAGACACAAGCATAATGAGCGGCATGCAAACGCCCACTCCTGTCAGCGCAAGGTCACCCACCTCCGGCATATGCCCGATATAGATTCGGTCGACGATATTATATAGCATATTGATAAGCTGGGCAACCACCGTAGGCAAAGCGAGCTTAAATAATAGCTTGCCGACAGGGGCAGTTCCAAGTATTTCCTTTTTATCTGTCATGGTAATTGTTTCTCCGATTATTTTTCCTTAATAATGCGATTTGTATTTTTCTTTATTGTTATATGGTAGCCTTCCGTTTGAGTACGCCGTCCTCATTAATACTGTGAGCATTCTCGTTGAAAACTACTGCGAAACAGTAAACAGGGAATAGAAGTAGCCCTTTTTATAAATGAGGGAGTCGAAGGAGCCGCGCTCTACTATCTCGCCGTTTTTAAGCGTGAGAATGCAGTCGTACTTACGGAGCAGGTTTTCGTCGAGTGCGTGAGTTACAACGATTCCGGTGATACCGTCAAGATCAAGTATCGCACTTGATACCTGGTACGCCGTCTCCGCATCAAGCGCGGATGTCGCCTCGTCTACGAGAAGCACCTGGGATCGCTTCAGAAGGCTTCGTGCAATGGAGATTCGCTGCTTCTCACCGCCGGAGAGACCGCTGCCGTTTTCACCGCAAAGATAGTCTTCGCCTTTTTCACGGATCAATGATGCCAGACCCGAGAGGCGAATGGCTTCGTTTATGCGTTCCTCAGGGAAGCTTTGGAACATGGTGATATTGTCTCTTATCGTAGCGTTAAATACAAACACGTTCTGCTGAATGATGCTCTGAAGCTCGTATAGGTCACTGCTGTTCATGTCTCGAAGCTCTGTGTCATCGTAGTTGATCTCTCCTTCATAATCTGAGTAGGACGCCATGAGGAGATTGAGCAGTGTCGACTTTCCGCAACCTGACTGACCGACTATTGCGTATTTCTTTCCGAGCTCAAAACGGCAGCTTATATTCTTGAGCACTTGCTTTTCCGCTTCGTATCCAAAGGACAGATCTCTTATTTCAATACCGTTTACCAGGGGCTTTGCATCGCTCTCAGTCTCTTCTCTGATGTTTGTATTCAGAGCGGAGGCTGTTTTTCTAATGAGAGCAACTGCTGCCTTTCGTTCGGCAATACAGGTAGGAATGACCGCGAGGGGATTGATTACAAAGTTCATAAGCTGAACAAAAACTATTGCCGTGCCTGCAGTCATACCTTTGCCGGAAAATGCAAGATATGCAGCAATGATAAATACACCAAGCTGTGCTATTACACTTGTCATGGCTCCGATAGTGTTTATTATAATACCGATCTTTTGTTTCTTGCATTGAGCTTCTGCAAGGCTCCCGATATTGTCACGTAAGATCTTTGTCATCTGCGATTCTGCCTTAAAGGACTTAATTACCGCAAATCCGCTGAGGGAGTCCTTCAGTGTCGAGGTGTATGTCTCGTTCTTTGATGATACAGCTTTCTCAGCTATTGCCATTTTATCGCCTGCAATGAGAGAGGCAATCATGGGCAGAAACGCGAGTAGTATTGCTGTCAAGGTAAGCATTGGACTGTACCAAAGCATAAGGATAAGACCGCCGATGAGGAACAAACAGCTTGAGACCATTGAGGTAATATTTTCGAGATACCCTTTTTCAATAGCCTGTATATCGTTTGTTAGTGCTGAAATGTATGTAGATGAATTCTCGCCTGAGAATGCGGATATGTTTTTCTTTGTTATCTCCGCAAATACGTATTCTTTATATTGGGAAATACCGCGGGTGATGAATTTTGGGGACGAAATGAAGGAAATCAAGCCTGAGATGCCGATACCAATGACAGATGCCAGCGTGATGATCAACAAAGCGCCTAGAGAATAGCCTGTGTCTATTCCGCTGATCAGGTCAGTTATCTGCTGCAGGAGCCATGATACTACGAGATTGAGAAGCACGGTGAGAGTGACTTCGAGCAAAGAAAGAGCCAGATAACCGCAG
>SVSK01000055.1 GCA_015064345.1 Oscillospiraceae bacterium
GAAGAGTTGCTCCAAAGAAAGCGAAGAATACACCGAACTGAGCAGCAGCACCGAGAAGGAATGTCTTGGGGTTGGCAATCAGCGGACCGAAGTCGGTCATTGCACCGATGCCTATGAAAATGAGACATGGATAAAGTCCGGATTTTACGCCTATGTAGAGAATATCAAGAAGTCCGCCGTAGTGGATGATATCTGTAAATGTTACATGAGTGAGAACGTCACCGGATGCAGTTACGAATTGAGCGCCTTCTGTTCCTGCATATACATCCCAAAGCTCGGGAGTATAGAGCCCTGCGCCGGGAAGGTTGGTGAGGAGGCATCCGAATGCGATACCGACCAGCAGAAGAGGCTCGAATTGCTTTTTGATTCCGAGATACAGAAGAACGAAGGAAACGAGTATCATTACGAGATACTTCCATCCGCCCTCTGCGAAGAACAGACCGAAGCCGGAGTCCTCAGCCAGTCCTTTAAGAGTACCGAGTATATCCATTCTGTGACCTCCTTATGCGATCACGATCAGAGGAGCACCGGTGTCAACCTTTGCGCCCTTCTGAGTAACAACCTGAGTGATAGTACCGTTCTTCGGAGCCATGATTTCGTTTTCCATCTTCATAGCTTCAATGATAACGAGAACGTCGCCTGCGTTAACCTTCTGACCTGCAGTTACGAGAACGTTTACTATTGTACCGGGCATGGGAGCTTCAACTGTTTCGCCATTACCTGTAACAGCGGGAGCAGCAGCCTGAGCGGCAGGAGCAGCGGCAACAGGAGCAGCTACGGGAGCAGCAGGTGCTGCAGGAGCAGGTGCATAAGCCTCATATTCGTCAACGATCATAGCGGTATCGTGATCAACCTCTACCTCGTATGTTCTTCCGTTAAGTGTTACTTTATATTTCATTACTGTTTAACCTCCTTGATTGACTTGAAGCGAAGCTCGTTAAGCGGCTTGCCCGTCTTATCTGCAACTATTGCCATGACCATTGCAGCAGTCTTGGGATCTGTGTCGTAAAGCTTAAGTTCGCCTGCGGTTCCGGGTGCCTTTTCAGCCTCTACTGCGGGAGCAGGTTCGGTTGTCTTCTTCGGTTCCTGCTTGCTTTTCTTTGAGGACATGATCTTGCCCATGATGATCATTACGATCATGAGCAGAACGATGCCAAGGAATACGAAGGCATAACCCATCACGGCAGTTATAAGGGCATCAATAAAATCCATGGTGCTCCTCCTTACGCTTCGGTAATGGAATACTTAACTACGTTTTCCTGCTGTTCCTTGCGGCGTCTGAGGAATGCTTCAGCCTGCTGAGGGAAGCAGATGTAGCTCATGATGTCTTCTTCGCTCTGTGCGAGGTCACCGAGTGCCTTTTCGGCAGCCTTGAAGTCTTCGCCTGTGCGCTTGGAGTCTTCGATACGGCAGTCAACGGGGGAGTTGCCCTTGCCGAGAATTCTTTCTTCAAGCTCCTTGTTAATGGGAGCGGGAGCAATACCGTACTCGCCCTTGATGTGGTTCTTAACCTCAGTAGAAAGCTGCTTGTACTTTTCGCCCATGAGAACGTTCATAACAGCCTGGTTACCTACCATCTGGGAAAGAGGAGTTACAAGCGGAGGATAACCGAGGTCGCGTCTTACGTTCGGGATCTCAAGAAGAGCTTCTTCAAACTTATCAATGGCGTTCATATCCTTGAGGTTTGCGATCATGTTGGAGAGCATACCGCCGGGAACCTTGTAGAAGAGAGCCTGAGAATCTGTGCCAAGGCTCTTGGGGTCGATGGTGCCGTCAGCGAGGTATTTTTCCTTGACGGGCTTGAAGAACTCGTTAACCTTGTTCATAGCCTTTTCGTCAATACCGGTGGATGTGCCCATCTGCTCGATAGCATAGAACATGGTTTCTGTTGCTGCCTGGCTTGTACCGTTAGAGAAGCAGCTTGTAGCAGTGTCGATAACGTCAACACCACATTCGATAGCTCTGTCGAGAGTCATGTAAGCCATGCCTGTTGTGCAGTGTGTGTGGAGAATAAGAGGAATATCATTGCCGAGAGCATCAACAACACCGCTGAAGAGACGTTCAGCCTCGTTCGGTGTCATTGTACCTGCCATATCCTTGAAGCAAATGGTGTCAAAGCCCATGGACTTGAGTTCTTTACACATTTCGACGTATTTCGCGGGAGTATGAACAGGGCTCTGTGTATAAGAGATGCATCCGGATGCAACAGTGCGCTCGTTACCGTACTTCTTGATTGCTTCAAGAGCAGTCTTGATGTTGCGGAAGTCGTTAAGAGCGTCAAATACGCGGATTACGTCAATACCGTTCTTAATGGAAAGCTCAACGAACTTTTCAACAACGTCGTCGTGGTAGTGCTTGTAACCGAGAAGGTTCTGACCGCGAAGGAGCATCTGCAGTCTTGTATTGGGCATAGCCTTTCTGATCTTGCGAAGTCTTTCCCACGGGTCCTCGTCAAGGTATCTGAGGCAGGAGTCGAAGGTTGCACCACCCCAGCATTCAACGGAGTAGTATCCGACCTTGTCCATGACGGGCAGGATATCCTCGAAGTCGGAGAACTTCATTCGTGTTGCCATGAGAGATTGGTTGGCGTCTCTCAGGACTGTTTCGGTTAACTGAATTTTTCTCATTAATCTTTTTCCTCCTAGAGTTTTCGTGCGTTTATATTATTTTTTATTAATTCATAATTAAATTAGGTCCAATTACATCCAATATACAATATACTACAAATTGAGCGTTTTTGCAAGATAAAAATCAACTTTTATTGAAATAAAATATGAAAAAACAAAAATGAAAAAGGGAAGCGTCAACTTCCCTTAGATTATTGCATTAATTAAAGCTCGGGGATGGAGATTTCGATTTCGTGTCCGAGCTCTGCAGACTTGACGATACCGTCAATTATCGCCTGATTGATGATGATCTGTGAAGTGGGAACCGGTGCAGGACCGTTTGTCTCAATTGCATCAAGGAATGAGCGAATCTTGAGATCGAACAAGTCACTGAAGTCAGCACTGCCGATGAGAGGAATCTTTGTTTCGGTCTGCTGTCCGCAAACATCGTGATAAAGAGTCATCTCTCCGCCTGGAGCACCGTTCCAACAGTCGGTTGACGGTATACGGAGTGCACCGTCAGTGCCGAGGATGATTGTGTCACCGGGTGTGTCGCAGTGCATAGCCCAGGAAATTCTGAAGTCGAGAATGATATCTCCCTCAAGTCTGATGAAACCTGCGCCAAAGTCGTCAACCTGGAAAGAGTCATGCCACTCTGGGTTATACTTTGCGCTTGTTCCAAAGTAGCTTGAGGTATAACCGGACACGGTCAGCGGCTTGGGATAACCGAGGGCATTGAGTACCATGTCAAGAGAGTAGCATCCGATGTCACCGAGAGCGCCGATGCCGCCTTGATCCTTGCGGATGAAAGTACCACCGGGCATTCCGCGACGACGGCCACCGCCTGTCTGAATGTAGTAGATCTTTCCGAGCTCCCCTGAGCGAACGATTTTGCCGATCATCTGCATGTTTGCATCAAATCTGGGCTGGAATCCAACGGATACAAAAGCTTCTGATTTAGCTTCTGCCTTGCACACAGCAGCTGCCTCTTCGATGGTTACTGTGAAGGGCTTTTCGAGAAGCACGGGAATATTGTGCTCGAGAGCGTATATAGCAACATTTGCATGCTGTGTGTTATATGTGCAGATGGAGATACCGTCGAGTTCTGTTTCATTATCGATCAGCTCTTTGTGAGAAGGATAGAAACGAACTCCTTCAACTCCGTAGTCCTGCATAAAAGCCTCTGCCTTGCCGTGAACAAGATCAGCCGCTGCAACGATTTCAACATCGGGCTGGTTAAGGTATGCAGAGATGTGATGACGGGCAATGCCGCCTGTGCCGATTATGGCAATCTTGAATTTGCGCTTATCAGTCATGTGAATGATACCGCCTTTCTTTTGCATGGAAAAATTAGGGCCGCCCGAGCATTACGAGCGACCCGATATATGTCAGGATAATTTTCTCGGGAATATTACCAACCGAGGGACTTGAGATAGTCGCGGCTTGCCTTGATGCATTCAAGTCTGGAGAGACCCATGGAAGGCTCATCCTGTTCAACTACTACCCAGCCTGCACCTGCAGCAACTGCAGCGTCGAGGATAGCGGGCATATCCTGCATACCGTGACCAACGGGACGGAATTCGAATGTGGAAGCTTCTTCCTGTGCTTCGTCTTCATCGAGACCGATGAGAGCGTAGAGTCTGTCAGGACGCTTGCCGCTGAGGTAGAAGTCCTTGAGGTGAACTACGGGAGCTCTGCCTGTGTACTTCTTAACGTATTCAGCAGGATTTTCACCGCCGATGTTTACCCAACAAGTGTCGATCTCTGTCTGGAGAAGGTTTGCGGGGATTCTGTTGTAGATAACGTCGAGACCGTACTCACCGTCAACCTTAACGAATTCGAAGTCGTGGTTGTGGTAGAGAAGAGTCATACCGTACTTATTTGCGATCTCGCCGAGCTTTGTCATGTCAGCGATAGTTTCTTCGAACTTTTCAGCACCGGGACGGCGTTCTTCTGTTACGTAGGGAACAACTGCGAACTTGCAGCCGATGGAAGAGTAGTCTCCGAGTACCTTTTCGGGATCAGCGAGCATATCGTCGAGGGGAATGTGTGCGGAGATCGGAACGAGACCGATGCCGTCAACCAGACCCTTAACGTACTGAGGATCGAGTCCGTAAAGACCTGCGAATTCTACGCCGTCGTAACCCATTTCTTTAACCTTGCGAAGTGTATCAGCGAAATTAGCTTCAGCTACATCGCGGATGGAATAAACCTGTACTGCTACCGGTAATGCCATAATATGTATCCTCCTGAATAAATGGATATGAAATTCTTGATGCATCTTGTACATCATTATTCAATGTAATTATATCCCAATGCGCTGATAAAATCAAGTGTTTTTTGAGAAATAGTGGCAAGTATTTTTGCGACATTGTTTTTGACTGTTTTGGGCGAAAACATCAATATACAGTCCTCTGTTATCCTCTCACATCAAAATGTGCAAATTTCGTGAAGGGAAGAGCAAAATATTGTGATAAATTATATTGACAATTCTTTGGTTTTTTATTATAATTAAAAAAATATATTTTTAATAATTTCGCTTTGATTAATTTGTTATAATTATTTTATATTATCAAGAGAAAGGTACGGTAAACTAAATGGAAATGAACAGCTTTATCGCGTCTAAGATCGCTTACGAGGGACTCACATTTGACGATGTGCTCCTTATCCCGGCTAAGAGTGAAGTACTGCCCAATACTGTTTCGCTGAAGACAAAGCTCACAAACAAGATCACTCTGAACATTCCCCTTATGAGTGCCGCGATGGATACAGTAACTGAGGCTGCCTTGGCTATTGCTATGGCTCGTGAGGGCGGTATCGGTATCATCCACAAGAATATGTCCGTTGAGCAGCAGTGCGACCAGGTTGAGCGCGTAAAGAGAAGCGAAAACGGCGTAATTACCAATCCTTTCTTCCTTCATCCCGAAAACTATGTTTATGAAGCAGACGCTCTTATGGGCAAGTACAAGATCAGCGGTGTGCCGATCTGCGACAACAACGGCGTGCTCGTTGGCATTATCACAAACCGTGACCTCCGCTTCATGGACGACTTTAACGTAAAGATCGACGACGTTATGACCAAGGAAAACCTTGTAACTGTTCCCGTTGGTACAACACTTGAGCAGGCAAGAGAGATCCTTCGCCACAACAAGATCGAAAAGCTTCCCATCGTTGACAGCGACTATAAGCTCCGCGGTCTTATTACAATTAAGGACATCGAGAAGGCAGAGCGTTATCCCAACGCTGCCAAGGACGAAAACGGCAGACTTCTCTGCGGTGCAGCTATCGGCGTAACTGCTGACGTTGTTGAGAGAGCAGGTGCTCTTCTTGCAGCGGGAGCAGACGTACTCGTTCTTGACTCTGCTCACGGTCATTCCCAGAACATCCTCAACTGCATCAAGAAGGTTAAGGCTGCGTTCCCCGAATGCCAGCTTATCGCAGGTAACATTGCAACTCCCGAAGCGGCTCGTGACCTCATTGAAGCAGGTGCTGATGCTATCAAGGTTGGTATCGGCCCCGGATCTATCTGTACAACCCGTGTAGTTGCAGGTATCGGCGTTCCACAGATCTCCGCTATTATGAACGCATACTCCGTTGCAATGGAAGCAGGCATCCCTGTTATCGCAGACGGCGGTATCAAGTACAGCGGCGACCTTCCCAAGGCTATTGCGGCAGGCGCTAACGTTATCATGGTCGGCTCACTTCTTGCGGGCTGTGAGGAATCTCCCGGAGAGTCCGAGATCTACCAGGGAAGAAAGTTCAAGGTATATCGCGGTATGGGCTCTCTTGCAGCTATGGAAAAGGGCTCTAAGGACAGATACTTCCAGGAAAACGCACGCAAGCTCGTTCCCGAAGGAGTTGAAGGACGCGTTCCTTACAAGGGACCCCTTGCAGACACAGTATTCCAGCTCATGGGCGGTCTCCGTTCCGGTATGGGTTACTGCGGCGCGGCAACTGTTGAGGACCTCAAGAGAACAGGCAGATTCGTTAAGATGTCCGGCAACGGTCTCCGCGAGTCTCATCCTCACGACATCAACATCACCAAGGAAGCACCCAACTACAGCGTTCAGGTTCAGTAAACGACCGAAGAAAACCGAATATCAGATCCCATTCTCATCTGAGGGTGGGATTTTTTATATGCAAGGCAAAAAAATACATAATACCTCTTGACAAATAATACTATGTGTGATATAGTATTATATGAAAGGAGGTATTGCGAATGGATATTCAACTGAAAAGAGGACTGCTTGACGTGTGCGTGCTTGCCGCTATACAGGACAATGACTCATACGGATATCAGATAATCAAGGACATGAAGCCGTATGTGGATATTTCAGAGTCCACTCTCTACCCAATACTGAGAAGACTTGAAGTGGCGAAGTATCTCACAGTCTATTCGGCGGAATACAATGGAAGGCTGAGGAAATATTATCGCATTACCGAGCAGGGAACGGAAAGAATAGATGAATTCAAA
This sequence comes from Oscillospiraceae bacterium, assembly GCA_015064345.1. GTDB lineage: Bacteria > Bacillota > Clostridia > Oscillospirales > CAG-272 > UMGS1696. The sequence goes on from SVSK01000055.1 coordinate 7,081, forward strand.
AGAGAGTGGGAAGAGATACTCTCTATCTACAAATTTATTACGAAGGAGGGAAAGCAGGATGAAGAAGCATGACTTTCTCGAAAAGCTTGAAGAATTGCTTGACGGACTCCAGAGATGCGATATTGACAGTTCTGTGGAGTACTGGGGCGAGATGATCGACGATAAAATTGAAGAAGGCCTGACTGAGGAAGAGGCTGTCCGAGCAATTGGTACACCGGAGGCAATTGCTGACAGTATTCTTGCTGAAACACCGATAGCCAAAAATACCAAAGAAAAAGCGGTACCTAAAAAACGGTACGGTGCGGGGAATATTACACTTCTGATCCTCGGATTTCCGCTCTGGTTTCCGCTGCTTATCGCGGCGTTTGCGGTGGTGTTCTCGATCGTCGTTGCTCTGTGGTCAGTTGTTGTTTCACTTTGGGCAACCTTTGTTGCATTAGCCGTTAGTTCTGTGGCTTGTTTCATCGTGTCGATAATCGGTATTCTGACAGGGCAGATAGTCCACAGCCTGGCACTACTCGCCACAGCACTGATCGTTGGCGGTATTTCACTGTTTGTGTTTATCGGATGCAAGGCAATAATCCGCGGAATGTGGTGGCTGACTAAGGTGATATGCATAGGAATCAAAAGAATATTTGTCGGAAGGGGGAAGAAAAAATGAAGCGTTCAGGTAAGAAATTAGCCGTCATCGGGGCATTGCTGATCGCTGCCGGTCTGCTTGTTTCGCTGATCGTTCTGGTTATGACAGATTATGATCTTTCAAAGCTCGAGGGCAACAGATATACAGAGAAAACATATGAATTTTCATCATACGAAGAGTCAAATAAAGTAAGCGAGATCAACATCACCGCCGATACAGCAGACATTGAGTTTGTCTTCTCCGAGGATCTGAACTACAAAGTAGTATGCAGTGAAACGGAAAAGTTGAGTTATTCCGTGTACGTTGATAACGGATGCCTTTATGTTGAGCCGGCTAATTCAAACAAATGGTACGATTTTCTCGATCTGAAGAACATTTTTGGCACCTGGGGCGAGAATAAGGTGGTTGTGCATCTTCCTCACCCGCGGAGCGATTATACGGCAGACCTAAAGGTTGAGACGGACACTGGAGACATAAAGATCCTTGAGTTCATGAAGTATAAGAGCATTGAACTGAGTAGCGATACCGGTCAGGTGGTTGTTCGTGCTCCTGCCTCGGAAATTATCAATATTCACACAAATACAGGTGACGTTATTCTCGATACATCGCGGTCAAACAATTTCCACGTGGAGACCGACACGGGTGACGTTATGGTAAGCTCTGTCACCGGTGGGGATGTTTATGTCAAAACGAACACAGGTGACATAACTTTCGAAAACTGTACCCTTACAAAAGGTGTAAGGATCGAATCCGACACAGGGGATGTAACTCTCAGGCTTACTACATCAGATAAAGGAATGCGTGTAACAACAAACACAGGTGACGTGATCTTTGACAGAGCTGATGCAGACGAAATGCATATTACCACCGATACAGGTGACGTGAAGGGAAGCCTGCTCACAGAAAAAATATTCTACGTTCAGACGGACACGGGTCACGTGAATGTTCCTAAGATAACCGGTGCCGACGGCTTGTGCGAGATCACAACCGAAACCGGAGACGTGAACATCACAATCGGATAAAATAAAAGCGGCATAACCTTTTCGTAGGCTATGCCGTTTGTTTTGCTTATTTATTGAAGAACTCGATGTCGCCACCGGTTGTGAAGCCTGCGAATCCGCCAGCTTCAAGTCGGTCGAGGAAGCCCTTCATCTTCTTGGGACGGCGGAAGAGGGAAACGTCATACTCGCTGCGAAGAGCTTCTGCTGCTTTGTATGCTTCAGCAAATTCGCAATCGTAAACGTAACCGATCTTCTTTCTCTGGGAAGCCGCGCGATTCATATCGGAAAGAATACCGAAGATACGCTCAAATCCGATAGAGAAGCCGCAAGCCGCAACGTTTTCACCGATGAACTTGCCGATGAGGTTGTCGTAACGTCCGCCACCTGCAACGGAACCGCGGAACTTATCACTCTTGATCTCGAAAACGGTACCTGTGTAGTAGCCCTGGCCACGAACAAGGGAAACATCAAAGTCAATATTGTATCCGCCGTCGGAGAGAGCCTGTGCGTTTTCAATAATGCTACGGAGTCCGTCGGTGAGTTCGCTTCCGATGATCTCAGCAACGTCGTCAATGGAGAGAGGAAGCTTCCGGAGTACTGCTTCAAATTCAGCAATAGCGGCGGGGTCAAATTCCTTTGTTTTCAGCTCTTCAACAACGCCCTCTGCACCGATCTTGTCAAGCTTGTCGAAACTGATGCACACGGACGCCAGCTGATCGTCTGCAAATCCGCACTTGGACAGTAGAGCGTTAAGCACCTTTCTGTCGTTGACCTTTACTGTGAACGTGCCGATGTCAAGTCTGCGAAGTGCCTTTGCTGTTACTGTGATAAGCTCAGTCTCGCAGCTGGGGTTACTGTCACCGATAATGTCGATGTCGCACTGGATGAACTCGCGAAGTCTGCCCTTCTGAGGCTGCTCAGCGCGGTAAACCTTGTCAACCTGGATACACTTGAAGGGAAGCTCCAGCTTTGCACGGTTTGCGGAGAAATAGCGAGAGAGGGGAAGGGTGAGGTCATAGCGGAGACCCATGTCGCAGAGGTTGTCACCGGATTCAAGAGCGCGAGTCAGCTTTTCGCCACGCTTCATGATCTTGAAGATGAGGTTAAGGTTTTCTCCTCCGTCGCTCTTGTCGAGGTTTTCGATATCCTCGATAGCGGGAGTCATAATTCTTCTGAAACCGTTTTCGCGGTAGCACTCGAGAATGGTCTGCTCAATATACTCTCTGAGGGCCGCCTCTTCGGGAAGATAGTCATTAGTACCTTTCAATGCCTTGATACGCATAAGTAAAGTCCTTTCTTTATAACAAAAATACCGCCTCGGATTTGCCCGAAACGGTGGTGATTTCATTTTCATTCATCATCACGGGCATAACAAACATCGGCTAAACCCGCACCACTGCGGATCAACCGTGAATATGGCTATGGTGATGATGGTGTAATGTGAGCATAATGTTCTCCTGTTTGTCTCGCACCGATAATGCTACGCACATTATATCATGCACGGATGCATATGTCAAGTGTGAGATCAGGTGTTGTTTTGTCTGTATTTGCCGGGTGTACAGCCTACCGCACTCTTGAATGAGCTGGAGAAATGCTGTGTGTTGGAATAGCGAAGCAGGGAGGAAATCTCCTTGATCGGCATAATAGTGCTTGTAAGAAGGCTCTGCGCTATGCTTACTCTGCGATCGATAAGATACTGACCGGGAGTTGTGCCGTACTTCTTCTTGAATACACGGATAATGTGCATCTTTGTGATGCCGAACTTTTCGGAAATATCGTCCAGCGAAAGATCGGTATACACGTTTGCATCAATGTATGCACGAATACGTTCATCCAGTGAGCTTCCGTCCTCACCTCTCGGGAAATAGGTGTCCTTTGTTGCCAGCGTGAAGAGACGGAATATAAGCGCCATGATCTCAGCATATATATCCGAACGGTTTACATCGCTGATATCGGAAAGGCGGGAGTGCATTTCAAGGAAGATGTCATACACATTTGCCTGAACGGTATACACATCCGAGGGAATAAACATATCAACAGCCTTAACAAGCATATCTCCGTCAAGGTTCAGCCAGATCTTTGTATAGGGATCTGCGGGATCGGAATAGCAGGAGACGTTGGTGTCCTTTCTGATAACACACAGAGTACCACCGGAAACTGGAACCGTATCTTCGGGAGTCTCGATATATCCGCGACCGCTAATGACATACTCAATGATATATTCTTTAGTAGGATAGCGTGATATTTTGTACTCGGGGCTGGGGTTTGTTACACCCGCAAGGGCGCAAAAAAGAGAACCTGACTTGTGCAGATTATCCACATATACGATTTTTTCGCTTGTGTCGCCCGAATGCATAATATCACCTCCTCTTCAAAGCGTGGCAAATTTTATTATACAACAAGAGTTTCCTGATTTCAAGCATTTTCTGCATTTTTTTTGGATAATTTACTTTATTTTTTGCAATTTTATTGAGAAAATGTGAAGATTCTTTGTTTTTTGAGAGAATTCGTAAAAATTCAATGAAACCTATTGACAGTCACATGACTGTATGATATAATATATGCGTAAACTAAAATAACGTTAACGCGTTAAAGTGAAATTGCAAAAAATACACTTGCGGTCATTGTTTGGTTGACTACAGATGAGCTGCTTGGATATGATCGAGAGGGAGACTCGGATGAATAACAAAGAGAAAAAATATTTTTTCGGTGTCTTGAAAAGCATAGGGCTCTCTCTGCTTATTACCATACCTGCCAGCTATATCGCGTATGTGGTAACTATTATATTATTCTACGACAGTACGGACAAAGAACCCTCGGTTTTGCTGCCGATAATAATCTCTATTGCAGTTTGCTTTGCAGCGCTGTACTTTGTTTATATAAGGCAGGCGGCGGAGTTCTCAAAAGTAAAGGTTTCGGGTGAGAAATATAATGTTAGAGCAGATCTTCGGGAATACATAAATACTGAAGGGAAATATCAGCTTGTGATATACGCAGTCATAGCTGTCGCTTACGAGATATTTGCTCTGATTGGCGGTTATGCAGGCGATATCATATCACTTTTCTTTGGCCTTTGCGCCCCAACGGTTTGGCTTGTTTCGATACCGATTATAAGAACGGTTGTGGGGTATGTGCTGATGATGGTGATTCTGCTTTCAATAACCATGATTTGCAGATACACTGCTCACTTAAGAGCGCTCAAAAAGGTTGTAGTTTTTGGCGAGGTAGAACGTGAGAAAGATATCAACTACAGTCCGATGAGCGTGGAGGACAGAATGAAAAAGAAGGGGTACGGTGGCCCCATGCGTAAATAAGATCAAAACGATTCATAAAGAAAAAACGAAAGGGAGGTGCGCTTTATCAAATCTTTATCCAGAACAGAAAATATTCCGGGTACTTTGTTCCCTCTTGAGAAGATGGGAGGCGTGACCGGCAAAGAATTTCTTGACAAGGTGTTTTACATTACCGACGGAATAATGCTTGCACAGGTCAGGGAGATAACGGGCATAGACGGCACGACTCTGCAGAACTGGCTGAAGCGAGGCTGGGTTGCGAGTCCTGCCAAAAAAGCGTATAGTAAGGAACATCTTGCCAGAATACTTATCATTAACATGCTCAGAGATACGATGCAGCTGTCAAGAATAATTTACCTGCTGACTTATGTAAACGGCAATGATCCCGAGGATGAGATCATACAGGAAAGCTTGCTGTATGATTACATCTGCAGAGTGCTTGCCGCAATATCCGATCCCGATTCTGCCGGAGTTCACGGTATTGATGAGGCAATCGGAACGGTGCTTTCCGACTACAGCGAACGTGTCGGCGGCGCAAAACGCAGGATATCAAGCGTTATCAGAATAATCGTTATTTCATATTATGCAGCGATGCTCAAATCCCGCGCGGATGATCTGACAGATGCGCTGGGACGATGATAATGCATATGACATTTATTAAGGAGGCTTTCATATGATTCAGTGGTGGAATAACATGGATCTGGTAGGACAGATATTTGCACTCATTGCAATCCCCGCAACTCTTGTCCTTGTGGTTCAGACAGTATTGCTGTTCTTCGGATTCGGAGACGACGATGTTGATATAGACGGACCGGACGTTGACATAGACGGCAGCGACGGAATGGCGCTCTTCTCTATCAGAGGCATTATGGGTATGGCTGCCATTGGCGGTTGGAGCGGTCTTGTAATGCATGAAGCGGGAATCAACATCTGGGTGACAATACTTCTTGCAGTGGCATTCGGATTCCTTGCGCTTGTGGGTATTGCATATATAATGAAGCTTGCGTCAAAGCTGCAGGCAAGCGGAAATATCGATCTCGGCAGAGCTATCGGCAGAGTTGGTACGGTGTATATCCCGATTCCTCCGAATATGCAGGGCGCCGGAAAGATCAATATCACACTTCAGGAGAGATTCCTTGAGGTTACTGCCATGACAAACGCAGACCGCAAGATCGCAACAGGTGAGAGTGTTCGCATCGTTGCAACAGACGAAAACAGCGTTGTGGTGGTCGAGCCGATAAAGTGATGAAAAGTGACTTGAAATCGTTATATTTCTTTCACACAGTGCGGGTACTCGGTTTTGCATTGTTAGC
>SVSK01000056.1 GCA_015064345.1 Oscillospiraceae bacterium
AACGTTATCATGATCGCGCCTAAGGGCCCCGGTCACACAGTTCGCAGCGAGTATCAGGCGGGCAAGGGTGTTCCCTGTCTCGTAGCTATTGAGCAGGACGCAACAGGCGACGCGCTTGAAATCGCTCTTGCATATGCTCTCGGTATCGGCGGCGCTCGTGCAGGTGTTCTCGAAACAACATTCAGAACAGAAACAGAAACCGACCTCTTCGGTGAGCAGGCTGTTCTCTGCGGCGGTGTATGCGCACTTATGCAGGCAGGCTTTGAGACTCTCGTTGAAGCAGGATATGACCCCAGAAACGCTTACTTCGAATGTATCCATGAAATGAAGCTCATCGTTGACCTCATTTACCAGAGCGGTTTTGAAGGCATGAGATACTCTATCTCCAACACAGCTGAATACGGCGACTACATCACAGGTCCGAAGATCATCACAGAGGACACAAAGAAGGCTATGAAGAAGATCCTCTCCGACATTCAGGACGGCACATTTGCAAAGGACTTCCTTCTCGATATGTCCGACGCAGGCAGCCAGGTTCACTTCAATGCTATGAGAAAGCTCGCCGCTGAGCATCCCTCCGAAACAGTTGGTAAGGATATCAGAAAGCTTTACAGCTGGAGCGACGAAGACAAGCTCATCAATAACTAATCGAACACACACATGGGGAAAACTTTTTTCGGAAAAGCTTTTCCCCTTCCCTATAATCGGGAATATACTCTAACTCACAGATAAAGGAGTAATATTATGATCAAAGATACGATCGTTGACGGCTTTCAGAATGCGCCTCACAGAAGCCTTTACCATGCACTCGGTCTCACTAAAGAGGATCAGGCGCGTCCCCTTATCGGTATCGTAAGCTCATATAACGAGATCGTTCCGGGTCACATGAATCTTGACAAAATAGTTGACGCAGTAAAGCTTGGCGTTGCAATGGCAGGCGGTACACCCATCGTGTTCCCTGCTATCGCTGTTTGCGACGGCATCGCCATGGGTCACACAGGCATGAAGTATTCTCTCATCACCCGCGATCTTATTGCCGATTCAACCGAGGCAATGGTGCTGGCTCACGGCTTTGACGGACTTGTTATGGTGCCCAACTGCGACAAGAACGTTCCCGGCCTTCTTATGGCAGCGGCAAGATGCAATATTCCCACAATATTCGTCTCCGGCGGTCCCATGCTCGCAGGCAGAGTAAACGGCAAGAAGACCTCCCTCTCCAGTATGTTTGAGGCGGTAGGCGCGTATTCCGCAGGCAAAATCGGTGATGAACAGCTTCGCGTATGCGAGGAAAACACTTGCCCCACCTGCGGCTCATGTTCCGGTATGTACACAGCCAACTCAATGAATTGCCTTACTGAGGTTCTCGGCATGGGACTTCGCGGTAACGGCACTATCCCTGCAGTTTACTCCGCAAGAATTGAGCTCGCAAAGCACGCAGGTATGCAAGTGATGGAGCTGGTAAGACATAATATCCGTCCCCGCGATATTATGACAGCAGCCGCCATCAGAAACGCTCTCACCGCGGATATGGCGCTGGGTTGCTCCACCAACAGTATGCTTCACCTGCCCGCTATTGCAAACGAATGCGGCGTGGAATGGAGTCTCGACATGGCAAATGAGGTCAGCGAAAAGACCCCCAACCTCTGTCACCTTGCCCCCGCAGGTCCTACATACATGGAAGACCTTAACGAAGCAGGCGGTGTTTATGCAGTACTCCGCGAGATTGCTTCCCTCGGACTCCTTGACACATCCGTTATGACCTGCACAGGCAAGACACTTGGCGAGAACATTGAAAACGCAGTCAACCGCGACACAAGCGTTATCCGCACTGTTGACAACCCCTTTACCGCGACCGGCGGTATTGCAGTACTCAAGGGAAACCTTGCACCTGACGGATGCGTAGTAAAGCGCAGTGCAGTTGCACCGGAAATGCTTGTTCACGAAGGTCCTGCAAAGGTATTCGACAGCGAAGAGGATTGCATCGCCGCAATTTACGCAGGAAAGATCGTAAAGGGCGACGTTGTTGTCATCCGTTACGAAGGTCCTGCGGGCGGTCCCGGAATGAGAGAAATGCTCTCCCCCACCTCCGCTATCGCAGGTATGGGTCTTGACCGTGATGTTGCCCTTATTACCGACGGGCGATTCTCCGGTGCTACACGCGGCGCGTCCATCGGTCACGTATCTCCCGAAGCAGTTCGCGGCGGACTTATCGCATATGTCAAGGACGGTGACATCATCTCCATAAACATTCCCGAGTATTCCATCAAGCTGAACGTTAGTGACGAAGAGATCGCCGCTCGCAAGGCTGATATGCCGATCAAGAAGAAAACAGGCATCAAGGGCGCGCTGAAGAGATATTCCGAGCAGGTATCCTCCGCCGACCGCGGTGCTGTTATCAATGAATTCGAAGAGTGATATTATGACCGAACAGGAAAAGAAAAATTTAGCCTGCGAGCTGTCTGCCCTGAGCGTTTTCAGAGGAATTCTTTCTGCAGAGCCCATGATCGCACTTACGGATTTTCTCGCATCAGACGGTACGCCGCAGGAAAAGATGCGCCTCTACGGCTCTTTTGTTCACTCCCTCGCCCACGACGGCTACTCATTCTCACGTTTTCTCAGCCGTGCGGTATACGAGGACGAAAACAGCTACATCATCGGCACAGCACGCAGTGAAAACTTACCCGCGGTGCTTATTCGCAATGCAGAAGCCGAGCTACAACTGTTTACCCGTCTCACATTACTTACTGCAAGTGATCTTTGCGACAGCGGTGAATACGGCGGATATATCCCCGAATTTGACAATGAGAAAATAGACTTTCCTCTCTCCTACAAGGACAGACTTGAGCACATTGGCATCTACGGCTACGGTATTTTTGCTTCTGCAAGAATGTTCCGTGTGGCTGATGGCGAGATCGTTCCCGTTGAAGCGCCTGACGACATCTCAATCGACAGCTTTGTGGGCTACGAGGAAGAACGACGTAAAGTTCTTGAGAACACCCGCGCCCTCGTTGAAGGCAAGACTGCGGCAAACGTGCTTCTTTTCGGCGATGCGGGCACAGGTAAATCTTCAACCGTAAAGGCATGTGCAAATCACTTTGCCGATTCGGGTGTACGCCTTATTGAAATCCGCAAGGACCAGCTTTTCAGTCTGTCTTACGTAATGGGCAGAATCGCAGAAAATCCCTTGAAGTTCATTATTTTCATTGACGACCTTTCCTTTAACAAAAACGACGACTGCTTCAGCATGCTTAAAGCGGCTCTTGAAGGTTCAGCCTCCGCAAAGGCAAAGAATGCGGTGATCTATGCCACAAGTAACCGCCGACATATTGTAAAGGAGCACTTCTCCGACAGAAGTGAGGCGGATGACGTTCATCACAGTGATACCGTGCAGGAGCTTATGTCGCTCTCCGACAGATTCGGACTCACAGTTTATTTTGAGCGTCCGAACAAGTCACTTTATCTGGAGATCATTCACGCTCTGGCGGAAAAGAACGGCGTTACAATGGACCAAAGCGAGCTGAATGTCAAAGCAGAGGCATTTGCCCTTGCTAAGGGAAGCCGTTCACCCAGAGCTGCCGAGCAGTTCATAAACAGTCTCATATAGGAGTGCAAAAATGACAGAAAAAATTTCAACAAATAAAGCCCCCGCCGCAATCGGACCTTATTCACAGGCAATAAAGTGCGGAAATTTGCTGTTCACGTCAGGCCAGATTCCTCTCGACCCCGAAACAGGCGCGGTAGTTGGCGAAAACATAACCGAGCAGGCAGAGCAGGTAATGAAAAATCTCTCCGCGGTACTTGAGGCGGCAGGTACATCCTTTGACGGCGCAATCAAAACTACCTGTTTCCTCGCTGACATTGCAGACTTTGCCGCTTTTAACGAAGTTTATGCAAAATACTTCACCTCTTGCCCTGCGCGTAGCTGTGTTGCGGTAAAAGCTCTCCCCAAAGGCGTGCTTGCCGAGGTTGAAGTAATTGCCGAAATATAATTCAGGCAGGACAGATAATGATAAACTTATCAAAATACTCTCCACGGTTTTATCCCATAGAGAATCCCACTCGCAAATGGGCAACAAAAACCCATATCGAGAAGTCTCCTATATGGTGCTCGGTTGATCTGCGAGACGGAAACCAATCTCTTGTAGTGCCCATGAGCCTTGAGGAAAAGCTCGACTACTTCAAGTTGCTCACCGATATAGGATTCAAGGAGATCGAGGTTGGATTTCCTGCGGCAAATGAAACCGAATTCACCTTCCTCCGCACCCTTATCGAAAAGGATCTCATACCCGACGACGTGACAGTGCAGGTGCTGACTCAAAGCAGAGAGCACATCATTGAAAGAACCTTCGACGCACTTGAAGGATGCAAGAATGCCATAGTGCATCTGTACAACTCTACCTCGGTTGCACAGCGTGAACAGGTCTTTCGCATGTCGCGCGAAGAGATAACAGATCTGGCACGGGAGGGAGCAAGGACATTCCTCCGAATTGCTGAGGAAAGAGGGGTGAATTACAGATATGAGTACTCCCCCGAATCTTTCACCGGCACCGAGCCCGACTTCGCTCTTGAGATATGCAATGCGGTGCTTGACGTATGGCAGCCGACTCCCGAAAAGAAGGTTATTATAAATCTTCCCGTTACCGTTGAGCTGTCGTCTCCTCACATTTATGCCGATCAGGTAGAATTCATGTGCGACAATCTAAAGTACCGCGACTCAGTCATAGTCTCACTTCATCCTCACAACGACAGAGGCTGTGCTGTGGCAGATGCGGAGCTTGGTCTTCTTGCGGGAGCGGACAGAGTGGAAGGCACTCTTTTCGGCAACGGTGAGCGCACGGGTAACCTTGACATTATTACACTCGCCCTCAATATGTACTCTCACGGTGTTGACCCGCTTCTTGATCTTTCCAACATTCCCGCTCTGGTCGAGGCATACGAAAAAGCCACAAGAATGCAAGTTTACGACCGCCAGCCATATTCAGGCAAGCTGGTATTCGCGGCATTCTCCGGCTCTCATCAGGATGCTATCGCAAAGGGAATAAAGTGGCGCGAGGAAAACGATGTAACCAACTGGGATGTGCCCTATATTCCCATTGACCCCCGCGACATCGGCAGAGAATACGAAACAGACGTTATCCGTATCAACTCCCAGTCAGGCAAAGGCGGTATAGGATATCTGCTGGAGCATAATTTTGGATATTCTCTCCCCGCTACCATGAGACAGGATGTGGGAGCAACCGTAAAGAGCCTGTCGGATGATGCTCATGCAGAGCTTTCCCCCGAACAGGTACACAAGATATTTACGGAAAACTACGTTAACGTCAACGATCACATAAAGCTTATCGACTACCACTTCGTAAGAAAACCGATGATCAGCGTTGCTTTGACAGTTGAGATCGACGGTACAGAGAGACACCTGCAAGCGACGGGTAACGGTAGACTTGATGCGGTGAGCAATGCAGTAAAGAAACAGCTTGGAATCAAGTTCTCCGAGCTGACTTACGAGGAGCACGCTCTTACAAAAGGCTCATCCTCACAGGCTATCACCTATGTAAGCATTACACTGGAAGGCGGCAGAAAGGTATGGGGTGCGGGAATACACGACGATATTATCGCATCCTCAATCAACGCGCTTTTCTCAGCTATAAACAGAAGTATAGCAGACTAAAATAAATATCGAGGTAACAAGCATGACACAACTTTCAGATTTCCCCCGTTTTCCAAGAACAGAAGTAGGCGGAGTTTCCCTTCCCCGTATGCTGGCAGGAACTAACTGGATCCTGGGATTCAGCCACACAGGTCCTGCGGCTGACCAACTCATCAGAGACCGTCATGCAACTCCCGAGGCTGTATCCGCACTGCTTGACGCATATATGTGCTACGGAATTGACGCGATCATGGCTCCCGACTTCGAAGTAAATACTCCTCTTTACGACGGAATCAAGATAACTGAAGAAAAGTTCGGCCGTACGATGATAAAGATTGCTACCCCCGGCATCAATGTGGACGACACCGCAGAAGGAAGACGCCAGGCAGAAGAAAAGATCAAGAAAACTGCCGCATCAGGTGCTACATTCTGCCTTATTCACCACGCATCCGCGGAGCAGCTTGTAAACAAAAATAAGCAGACCATTGAGCGTCTCCCCGACTATCTCTCAATGATCCGCGAGCACGGTATGATCCCCGGTCTGTCCGCACATATGCCTGAGCTCATCATCTATTCTGACGCAAACGAATACGACGTTGAGACTTACATCCAGCTTTACAACTGCATGGGATTCTTGATGCAGATCGAGGTTGAGGGTGTGAACAGCATTATCTGGAATGCGAAAAAGCCTGTTATGACGATCAAATCCATGGCAGCAGGCAGATGCACTCCCTTTGTCGGACTCACATTCAACTATGCAACTCTCCGTCCCTGCGATATGGTAACGCTGGGCGCGCTCACTCCCACAGAGGTGCACGAGGACGTTGAGATCGCACTTGCGGCAATCGAGCGACGCAGACCTGTCCTCGGCAAGCGTTCAAGCCCGGTTATGACATCTGTGCTCTCCGCAAGAAAATAATGATCTGCTATCGGCTGATAATGCTACCATTCTCGCCGCAAGAAAGTAAAACAAAATAAAAACAACGGCTGACTCGGAACAAACCGAAAATCAGCCGTTTTGTTATTCTGTTATTTATGCACGCTTTGCCTTGATCTTTGCAACAAGCTTTGTGATGAGAGAAACGATGATATTGATGACTATCATTGCCGCACCTGCGCAGACAAACATAAGTCCGATCATCACAAATCCGTTAAGCAGAGGTGCGCCGAGGGAGGTGATGAGTGAATCATATTTGCCGAGGGTTCCTTTAAGAATTTTCGCAGTAACTGAAAACGCAGGCTTAATAAGAAGCGCGATGCCGCCGTTGATAAAGAATACGATTCCAACGGTCTTGAGCGCAACGGGAACGCATTTGAGACAGATAAGGAAAATGATAAGTGCAAACAGAATTACGATTCCGTATGCGCAGTAAAGGCCTACATCAGACACAGCAAATGTCACATACTCAGACACCTCAGGATATTTTTCTCTTACTGTATCGAGGGAAATATCAAATTCATCCTTGTCAAGCTGCTCTTCGATAAGTTCAAGCTCTGCATCTCTGAGAGTATAGCCTACCGCTGTGGAGATAGCATCACGGTTGTCTTTAACGAACTCGTAAACATCGCGACTTGTAAGCTCACCGTCTCCGTTGTCTTCCTTAATATCTGTAGCAAAATCAACCAGCTTGTCCGCAAGGAACTCCTTGATGTCTTCATTTTGGAGAAGCTTCTTCACCTGCTTTTCGGATGGATTGAGTTTGCCCTGCATCTTAACGTGAACATTGTCAACGATAAAGTCGCCTACGTCCTCGCCGTCAATAAGGTCCTCAACAATTTTGTAGATGTCGGCTTTTTCTACTGCGGAACGAAGATTATCTTCATCAAGCATCTCGTGAACAGGATAGAGAATTGTGGGAATAAATCCTGTGGCGAAGAGGATGATTGCAAAAAGAACAGCAAAAATCTTTGCCCCGATATGTCTGCTCTTCTTTTTAGCAGGAATGGCAGGAATATTCTCAGTCATTTCCTTCTTCGGGGGCATGGGCTCGGGCTGCCTTTCAACATGGATCTCTCTTTCGTAAATGGGGTAGGCAGGCGCTACGGGGACTTCAAACATCATCTCCGGCACAGCGGGTTCGTCATTTGTTGCGACGAAAACAGCTTCCACTTCCTCCTTGGGAGTATTTTCTACAGTTTTAGGCATTGTCTCCTCTACCATAGGCTCTTTCTCGGGTGTAATCCCAGGAACGTGTGTAGCCACGGGAGCAGTGGGGAGTGCAGATCCGCAAATCATGCAAAATCTCGAACTGCCTACATTCTCGCTTCCGCAATTTGGGCAAAAAGTCTTTTCTTCCATAATTCCTCTCCAAAGATGAAATATTACAGTTTATATATTATTATACCACTATTCGTCAGATCAGTCAACACAATATAAACTATTTTCAGTTTTCTTTCGGGCATTTATCCTCGATCACACACGCCTGTCTGAGATTAAGCTCGAAGCTCTTCTCTACCGATTCTATGCTGTACTCAATAATACCGCACATGGGATCGCAGAATATATACGTATCGGCAGAATATCCAATCATTACAAGGCAGTGGGAATTGCTGTACCACTGAACAAGCTCTCCGTCAACATACCAGGATTTGTGCACATGATCGTTTCCGTTCATGTAAATCGTTCCCCAGATAATAACGGGAACACCGCGGTCGATGTAATCCTCGTAATCGGAAAGCTTCATACCGCTCACATCCGTTGCAACAAGGGTGGATCCTACGTCTTCAATGTATTCATTCGCTGTCGTCACAACGCAAGGTGCATAGCATCCAAAACCGTAGCCGCGGGGATTACCCACATACTCCTTCCACGGGTTTCCTGCATAGCTGTACAGATCCTTTGGCATGTAGTAGTCGAAAAGCCAAGTGGGATCCAAATCATATCCCATATATCGAAGCACGATGGCAAGAGATACTACCTCGCATCCGTTGGGAAGTGAGGGATTTTGAAGTATGTTCTCAACATTCAGCACCACTCTTCCCTTTGGCTCTTTCTCGGGCTGTGCTGTTTCAGCGGGCTCGCTTTCCATAGCATCTGTTTCTATTGGAGCCGTTTCAACCGCAGGCTCTGTTTCATCTGCATTACTCTCAGTTTCTGCAGTCTCGCTTGGCACGTCCGATGTGTCCACCGTATCCTGCCGAGCTGCCTCCACCACGGTCAGTCTGGATTTTACATCAATAAATCCGAAGAAGCGGATAATTACCGTCTGCTTTCCGACAGTTGATGTATCGATAGAGTGAACGTCCGTCACTACCTCGCACAAGTCTCCCCAGAGAGGATTATCTGTTATGTAGCTGTAGTTTGGCAGGCTTCCTACTTCTACCGTCTCGTTTTTCGGGAATAGGAGCACGGTAATGAACATGACTGCAATCAGCGACATCATTGCCACAAGCACACCTACAGATGCGTAGTAAAGAGCGATCTTTTCAGTTGTATCTTTATCGGATTTGCCTGTTTCTTCGGTTATGCCTGTGTCAGCGTCATCGGTCTCAACTTTGTCTTCCAATTCTGCCGACTCCGCCGACTCTTCCGTCTCAACCACGGTGTTTTCACAGGTTTCGATCTCTTTGTCCGCCATATTTTCCCTCCCTGTCCAGTCATTTACCATATTATATCATATTTGACGACAATATTCCACAAAAGTTTCATTTTGGGTGAAAAAAGTCTGAAAAAGACCATATTGTATTTATTCCCGCAATGTGCTATAATTGGAGTAAACAAAATACAAGATAATTATCGGAGGACAAGATGCAGATTATCGAAAAGATCCTGTCGGAAATGACCACCCGTGAAAAGGTGTACCAAACAATGATACAGCGTTCCGAGGAGTTTATTTACAGCGAAGAGGACGCTTCGACCAAGCTGAGGGATTACCCGTTCGGCGGATTTTTCATAGGTGAGGAGATCATCGGAAGCGAAACAATGAAGGGCGACGACATAATTTACGCCACACAGAGAGCACGCAAATATTCAAAGATCCCGCCCATTATCTGCGCTGATACAGAATTCGGTTGCGGATATATGTTCCCCGACGGAAGATACTCCAAGTTCCCTTGGCAGATGACCCTCGGCGCAACCGCTGACCGTGATATGGCTTACGATTTCGGTAAGTACACAGCTATCCCCGCCCAGGAGATTGGCATCAACCTTTCCCTCGGCCCGGTGTCCGACATCAATATGAACTTCCTTAACCCCGTTGTAAACACAAGAGCGATCGGCGACGACCCCACTCTTGTTCGTGAGATGCTTTCTTCTATGGTTAAGGGTATGCAGGAATACGGCATGGGTGCAACAGCAAAGCACTTCCCCGGCGACGGTGTTGACTACAGAGACCAGCACTTCGTTCTCACAAGCAATACTCTCTCCATGGACGAGTGGAGACGTACATTCGGTGCTGTTTATAAGGAGCTGATCGACAACGGTCTCCTTTGCGTAATGCTCGGTCACATTTCCCTGCCCGCATATCAGAAGGAGCGCATTGACGGAATCGCACCGCCCGCTACCCTCTCTCACGAGCTTTCGGTTGATCTTCTCAAGGGTGAGCTCGGCTTCAAGTATGCTGTTATGTCCGACGCGCTTTGCATGAACGGATTCAGAACAACATATTGCGACCAGGTTAAGAGCGAGGTTGAGTGCTTCAAGAGCGGTTGCGACCTTATGCTGTGGCCCACAATGGAATATGCCGATGCAGTGCTTGCGGCTATTGAGAGTGGCGAGATTCCCATGTCCCGCCTTGACGATGCGGTCAGAAGAATCCTGCTTATGAAGTATGACATGGGTCTCTTCGGCGGCAAGGAATTCAAGACTGACACAATGGACGATATTCACGATTTCAGCAGAAGAGTATCTGAAGCGGCTGTAACACTTGTAAGAGACAGAAAGCAGCTCTTCCCCCTGAAGAATGCAAAAAAGATTGCGGTTATCGTTCCCACCAACTACGATGAGGAATACGAGTCCCTCGCGGCGTTTGGCGAAGAATGGAAGAAGAACGGAATTGAGGCTGACATGTACCGTCACGAATTCAACGGAGACAAGTCGCTGTACGATATGTTCGTTTACTGCACGTTCATTCACCAGCACAAGCCCCAGGGTATGCTTCAGATAATGCCCTCATGGCAGACAGGTGCTGTTGACAGAGAAAAGTCAGCCGTTGTCACATTCGGTTCTCCTTATCTCATTCACCAGAACTTCCCCACGGTAAATGCGGCGATCGCCATGTACTCCGATACAGACGACTGTCAGCGTGCCGCAGTTCGCGCTATGCTCGGTCAGATTCCCTTCTCAGGCAAGCTCCCCGTTAAGATTCCGGAGCAGGAGTAAAATAAAAATATTCATATAAAAAAGAGAGTCAGTTTCGACTCTCTTTTCTTTATTTACTTGTTCACGGATCGCATCCGCCGTTGCACCTTTCGAGATCCTGATATCCACAGAACACGACTTCGATGTGCACCGCACGACCGCATTCGCCGCAGTCTTTATACTTGTTGTGGTACACCTTTCCGTCGCTGCTGCTTTGGAAGGTCGTGTAATACGGGGGAGTTTTGAATGAGTGCTTGTGAGGCTCACCGTTACCGAAAATCTCGGGATATTCGGTGATGAAGTACTCGAGATCCTCATCGGGCACAATACCTGCGTATCTGAAATCGAGAATGTCGGTCTCGTAGTGGAAATTGTTGTAGTAAACATACGTTACTTCTGATCCGCGTGTCAGCTTGACAACGAATCTGCATTCTCCGCTGCCGCCTCCGCCACCTGCCCAAACAGGCTCTGCAGTGTCAAATTGTTTGTCTCCCGGCAGAGGTAACTTCAGCTCACTGAGACCTTCGCCGTTACGGTTTATCACCATGCTGTAGTCCTTGTAAGCATAAACCGTAAAATCCATCGCACCTTGCTCGATCGGAACAAAGTACAAGTACACGGAATTAGAGAAAATCTTATGCCAGAAGAGCACTTCTTTGCCTGTAATCAGTTCAATTTCCGTTTTGTAGCTTGACGGCTCAAATCCCAGCGGAATGCTTGATGTCATACTGAGTAGCTCAGCCCATGTACGGCCGTAGCGGTGTACATTTTCACGGGTTATCTCGCCAAGCAGTTCAAACTTGTTTACCTCCTCGTCTGCAAAATTCATGTAGCTCCAGAATGTTACCCCATCGTCTTTCTCCAGTCTGAGAATGAACATACACTCTCCGCTTCCTGCACCGCTTCCTGCCGCAACTACCTTACCGTAGTCGAACTCAACTCCCTCGGGTAAGGGGGCAGTCGTGGTATAGGTTGAAAGCCCGAAATCGGTAGTGTAGTAGACCGTAATCCGCTGAGCAGAAGAAAGAATTGCCGGGAAGTAATAGTGGATCCAACCGCCGATCGGTGTGCCGTGAGCAGTGACGATACTGCCGCTCTTCTTTGCAATTTCAGCCGCAAACTCTTCGGGGTCCCAATTCGCCGCGTGTTCTGACATTTCTCTGCGCTTGCGGTTTGCTTCAAACAGGTCTTCAATGGTTTCGTATTCAGCAAACGATCCCCATTCCTTACCTTCAGCAAACCTCTTATCAAGGTCATAAATATCACCGATAGTTTTGTATTCTGTAATATCACCAATCACTACTGTGCCGTCAACGATTGACGCATCTCCCACCTCATAGTAGAACTCGTCGTAGGAAGTAACGTAATA
This sequence comes from Oscillospiraceae bacterium, assembly GCA_015064345.1. Taxonomy (GTDB): domain Bacteria; phylum Bacillota; class Clostridia; order Oscillospirales; family CAG-272; genus UMGS1696. The sequence continues at coordinate 12,316 of SVSK01000056.1, forward strand.
CATGATGGTCTGCTGAATGTCTGCTACATTTTTATTTGTAAAGCGATACTTAAAATTGCCGTTTTCGTCAAGATACAGGAGACAGGATGCTCCCTCTCGATTGGGATTGAACTGACTGCAACCCTTTGAAGTGAAGATGTAATTTTGATCAACGCCGTAATATGACCAAGTAAAAATGATCGCACCGTCTGTTTCAAATAGATCGTGACCACAGTTGCCGTACAAATCGTGAGGCGCGGCGGTTTCGAGATAATGTCCGAATGCCTCGATCTTATAGACCGAATCGCGTCTCATGAAAAGAGTAACAGGCGTTGACAGTCCTGTGACGTATACGGTGTACTCCTCAGCAGGGTACATCTCCGCGCTTTCAACTATCTCCATAGTGGTGGCGAGGTTATCTACGTCCACTGTGATATTTGTTCCATTGATCTTCCATTCAGTCGCACCCTCGAATCGGAATTTCTTCACGCCAAGATCGTAGAGAATGAATGTGACCTCGCGCTCGATCACCTCGTAAGAGTAATCCGTGTAGAAATGCGCGGTTACGTAGTGGATAACGCCTTCTTCCACCTCATCAACGATAAGATATGGGAAGTCAAGTCCGCCCATTGCAGGCTCCTGATATACTCCGTTGACAACAGGCCAATCGCCCGGATCGTAATCCTCCAGATAGAAGCATTCCTTCGCGTATTCCTGTATGGCTTCCAATGTGGGAATGATACCGGTTTCCGTAAGGCTTTGAATGATGTAGCGTGTCAACCCGCCTTTGTCGTAATCCTTTGTTATGTCGGGCAGGTCATACAATCCCGTACATGAGAGATACCGATGAAGTGCCGCCTTTGCTTCAGTATCAACGGCAATCCATTCACCGCAGGCAACGTATA
>SVSK01000057.1 GCA_015064345.1 Oscillospiraceae bacterium
TATCGACTGTTGTGTTAAGCAGGCTCTCCGCTTCGTCAAAACCAACTTCAAAGGGATGTCCAAGTCCAACAGCAGCTATATTAGCTTTCATTTTCGTTTAATCCTTTCGGGTGTTATTTGCGGCGCAATTCCAACACTTCCGTGTGGGTCATTGATTCGCCTTTGCCTATTACTCCGAGGGGAGACAGGCTTTCCATTTCAGTCATATATTTTGAGAAAAACGCTTCGTACGAGAAATTCGTGTCGGGGTACACCTTGTCTCTGTCAACATTAAAGTGCTTGTAGAAGACTGTGTCGCCGAACTCATATCTGACGGGACTGACGGGATGACCGAAGCCGATCTTCAGCCGCGCGTCGATGGGAAGATGGGTAATGGTGACTTGCTCGCGGGTGTACTTGATTCTCTCGTCGCCGTAGCTTGTGTAGTCCCATGCGCCCATTCTGATCCACGGATCCATTCCGTCCTCGCGAAGAGGCAGATCAATGTACTCGACACCGCCTGCGCGAAGGGTGGAAATGGACCAAAGTCCGCACTCTCGTGGAGTATCGGCGGTGTTTGTGACTCTGTGAAGAACCTTGATAGAGGCTTCCTCAAAAGTGATCTCGATCTCCTTCATAACGCGAAGCCACGGGTCTTCCTTCTGAGTAATGATTATCCTCTCACCCTCTATCCTGTACTCAACAGGATCGTTGTCGGGGTAGTAGTCTGCCTCACTTTCGGGAGCGATCCACAGTCTGTGGCCGCCGTGATGACGCCATCCTTCCTCAGTGGTGAAGTCGTCCATGTCGTCGGGATGCTCGAAGAACAGGTTTTCCTCTCCCACAAAAGAGAAGTGACCTATGCGGATGCCGTATGAGAGGGGGATACCTATCTCAACTATTCCGTTGTCCGCGAAGAGCGTTTGCCCGAAGAGGGGGTGATCTTTAATACAGTGATTCATCATCAGGGAAGAACTCTGTAGGGAACTACTCTGTAAGCGTCGTAAGCCATGCGGAATGCCTCAGCGTACTGAACGCCGCACTGCATACCTCTGAACATATTGGTAACTCTTGTATCGTCGATGAAGTCCTTGCCCTTGTCGCCAACCTGTTCCTTGTAGTTGTCCTGCATCCACTGGATCTGGCTCTTGTACTCGTAGCACATAGCGATCTTTGTTTCGAATTCTTCAGTAATGTCAACATACTCTGTGGGTTCAAAGCCGAATCCCTGAAGAGCTTCCCAGTAAACGACCAGCGGGATCTTGTCAACAGGCTTGTTTCTTGTCTGAAGCTTTGCGATCGGGATCATAACGGGGATGTCTGTTACGATCTTGCTTGTGAGCATGTGGTCGGGGTTGTAGTCCTTGGGGCTGTGGGTGAGGATGATGTCAGCCTTGCAGTAGCGAACCAGGTCGATGAATGCAAGACGTGCGTTTCTGTCCTCGTAGAACATTTCGTCGTCATAGTCAAGGCAGATATATTCAGCGCCGATATGAGCGGCAGCGCGGCGTGCTTCTTCTTTACGGATACGGGCGATCTCGTCCATGGGAAGAGTAGCGGAGCCGATGTTGCCGTTTGTTGCTGTAGCTGTGAATACCTTGTGACCCTGCTTTACGTACTTTGCGAGAGTACCGCCGCAGGAGGTTTCAACGTCATCGGGATGTGCGCCGATAGCGAGTATATTCATAGTAGATCTCCTTATGTTAGTTTTAATAAAATCAGAGGGCACCCTCGTTGGGATACCCTCTGAAAGGTATGTTTTTTGTTAAGCTATGTAGGGATTAACCCTTCTTCCATCTCTGGATAACGCAGGTTACTCTGCCGCCCTCTTCATTGATGATCTCATAGTCACCGAAGGATGCGGGAATAACGAGAGTGGAGAACTTGTCGCACTCAGCCTTGAGCTCGGGGTTAGTCTTGGAACGAACTGTTACCTTTGTAGCAACTGTAGGTGTGAACATGTGCATGAACTTACCTTCAGTGGAGTACTCAGCAACCTTTTCGAAGTGGATTCTTTCTACATGGTAGGGCATTACAGAGTGAGACTTGTAACGGTCGATGTAGTATTCGGGAGTCCATTTAACAACGAGAGGAGTGGAAAGGAGGTTATCCTTAACCCAGGATTCTCTTCTTGTCTTTTCCATGTTTCTGCCGTGCTCGAGGTGCATCTTGAGGGGCTTACCTGTCATTGTCTTTGCATCGTCGTCCCAAGAGGGTCTTGCAAAGTCATATTCGAAGAAGGAGTATTCAGTACCGTTGATGGAGGGGTTGGTATCCATTTCAAGTACCATCTGGTTACCGCCGTGACCGTGCATTGTTCCCGGAGGAATCAGGTAGAGGTCGCCTTCCTTGGAGTTCCAGTTAGCGATGAAGTCCTTCCAGTTGTCGATAGGCTTAATGTTCTGGGATTCTTCGCAGAGTCTTTCCCATTCTTCGATATCAGCGTCATCCTTGAAGCCCATCCATGTGTTAGCGCCTTCGTAAGCCTCAGCAATGTAGTATGTCTCGTATCTTCCGAGAGGTTCGTCGAAGTTGTCTTCAACATACTTGCTGGAGGGGTGAATGTGCATAGGCATGGAGATTCTTTCAGCGGGCTGAGGAGTGGGGTGCCAACCGTCGTCAAGCCAGATATCGAGAGGGAAGAGACCGGGGTACTGCTTGTTGATCAGTTCACCAACCAGCTCTTCGCCGTACTGCATAGCGTTGAGCATAGGCATGGAGATGCTTCTTTCGCCGCCGAAGTCGATGAGGATACGAAGCTCGGGACCTGCGATCTTGTTCCAAGCGTTGTTAGCAAGGCCTTCTACGCCGTAGTCCATCTGGAGGTAGCGGTATGCGCCCCAAGGACCGGGAGAGAAGATCTTAACTTCGTGGATAGGATACTTTACGAGAGTGGACATGATCTCGTCATATGCTTTTCTGGGAACGAGAACGAGATCGTCTTCGAAGTAGTTCTCAATGTAGAAGTCCATAGCTTCGTACATGTAGTCCTTCTGACGCTTGAGCATGTAGTAATCGGAATAGTGGTATTCCTTCCAGTTGTAGTTCTTTGTGCCTTCTGTCTGGCCGAAGGATACGAGCTTGCCTGTCCACATATCCCACTGAACCTTCTGGTGTGTGTTGTCAACATAGCACTTAACGTCAATAACGTCAGCGAATTCCTTGATGGATGCGCCTTCACCGTAGATGATCGTAACAGCACCGGAGCCAAGCTTTGCCTTTGTAGCAGCAACAGCGTCAGCGTTCATGATGTCTTCGATAACACCGAAACGGTTAACCTTACCGAAACCGGGGTCATCTGTTACGTAGGGCTGATTGTAAGCGATGATCTCGTCTCTTGTGAGGTAGAGTTCGCTTGCGGGAAGAAGAGTTGCGCCGCCGATCTTGTCAGCGAGAGCCTTTGCGATCTTTGCGTAGTCGATACCGTACCAACCGTCGATTGCGATAACCTTTGCGCCTGCTGCAACCTTGTCAGCGAGAGCTGCGATTACCTTGTCCCAACCGAAAACAACGGAATCTCTGTTCTCTGCGGAAATTACGATTTTGTTGTCCGCATTTTTAATGGATTCATAAACGGGCATGAATCTTGTCCTCCTGGATCGTTTATTTTTGTTTGTAAATAAAGGAACTTACTATGAATAATAATACCACAATACTTCGCTTTTGTCTACAAATATTGGGAAATTAGTTGAGATAATTTTGAAAAAAGTTGCGACAGAAGCCGTAGCCTCTGCCGCTGAGAGTCATTTATTGTTTTTCAGTCTTTTCTTTGCTTCTTCAACGGTCTCGCCCTCATTTGTCAGATAGGCTTCGACGAATTTGTCTTCAAGCTTGGTGTATCCGCGAACAACTCCTTGCTCGATCTTCTTGTATCCGCCAACAACACCGTTTTCTATCTTTTTATAGCCGTCCGTTACTGAACTTGCAACCTTTTCACTTGCTTTTGCTATTTTGGATTTTGCCATTTCTATGTGTTTTCCTCCTATCAGATTGATTCCGAGAAGAAATACGGTGATCCACACCATACTTCCCGTGAAAATATTAAGCAGTTGGATATCAGCTGACTCCATTCCGGGAAACGAAACAAGCATAGATCTCTGCAGTGAATACATTGAAACACATGCGTCGGCAAAGGATATGTTTCGCAGAGTTTTCAGTATTGGTGAGGAGTCCTTCTTTGCCCGAATCAATTGAACGATCGCAACAGTAATTTTTGTGAAGGTATAAAGCGCGATCGTAATCATTATTATCGTATGATTCTGCCTGCCGCGATCCTTTATTGCGGACAGAATATTGATCCCGATTATACATATTGAAAGGACTGTCAGCAGAATTCCTGCTCTGCGTCTTACAACGGTTTCGCGGGAATAATTACCCTCGCATGATCTCTTTGCTTTGAACACGAAAAAGCGAGTGGCTGACAGCACCGAATAATAAGCCCCGATTGCAGTAAACCACCAGGATAGAGTGGCGATGCCGAGTGCGACATTTCCGACTGCATATGCAAGGTTCAGCGCAAGCCGGATGCGTGGGTCTTTGATAAGCCTTACGCTTTTCATTTAATGCCCTTGATCATGGGGATCAGCGCGATGAGCATGATAATGCCAAGCAGTCCGATGAGAGTTCCCCATACGATATTCTGCCAAACCAGGCACATACACATGCCGAGACCTAAAACAAGAACGGCGATCACAGAATAAACAGTGCGAAGAACATTTTTGCCGTTCATTTTAGGAAGTTTCTTGTTTTCCATTTTGCACCACACGAGAAGTGTGATCACTCCGAGAACGAGGCCTACACCACCTAAGATAACGCCTTCGATGAAAGAATCCCATTCGGGCAGAAGTGCCATGCACATACCGAGTGCGAAGAGAACACCGCTGACGGTACCCATGATCAATGCGATAAAGTTGCTTTTTTTCATTTCTTGATTTCCTTTCATTAAGCCAACACTTGTTTTTTTATTGCGAATATATTATAATATTTTGTGTGAGGCAAAACAATCATCAATTTCGAAACAAATGTTGGAATAATAAAAAAGCCGCCCGACAGATTTTGGAAAAGTGTCGGAATAATGGGAGGTAGTGTATGAATGTAAAAAACAACAAGCGCCGCAGAGAATCTCAGGATAGAATTGAAAAGGCTTTTGTAGAGCTGCTTCAGACCAAGGAGATCAAGGACATATCTGTTTCGGAGATTGTAAAAATATCAGGGCTGAATCGCAGTACTTTTTATGCCAACTATATTGATGTGTTTGATCTTGCGGATAAGGTGCGGGAGCATCTTGTAGAGGAGTTTAACGAGTATTTTGCCGATCCTGCCGACTATAGTGATCATAACGGTGCGCTAAGAATGTTTAAGCATATCAAGGATAATCAGCTATTCTACAAGACTTATTTCAAGCTTTGTTATGACGAGAAGCATCTGGTGAGCATTTACGACAAGAATTTGGCTCAGGCGGAACACTTGGACGGCAATATTAAGTATCATATTGAGTTTTTCAGAAATGGGCTCAATGCAATTATCAAGCTATGGCTTAATGGCGGCTGCAAAGAGTCTCCCGAGGAGATGGCAGAGGTGCTTAAGCAGGAATATCGGGGAAGATGAGGGATTGACTTGGGCAAGGTGAACGGTTTTCAAGTACCAACCCGCACGAAACAAAAAAACACGCCGAGTTGAATTTCGAGTGAATAGCACAAGCAATCCCGAGAACAACAAAACGTGCGACTGTAACAAAAGGCTCCTTTGTGTAAAGGGAGCTGTCAGCGAAGCTGACTGAGGGATTGATTTGATGTGGATTCTGAACCTCCGCGATACAAGTATCGCAACGAGCCGCCCACGGGTGAACTATACTTGCCCGCCAACCTCGGCGTCTCGATGGTGGGTCTCAAACATCTTCCGACGGAAACAAAAAAACACGCCGATGCGTGTTTATGTAATATTGATTCGAACCTCCGCTTTGCAAGCAAAGTGACGAGCCGCCAACGGGTGAATTGAACTTTTTAGCCAACCTCGGCGTCTCGACGGTGGTGCTCAAACATCTTCCGACAGAAACAAAAAAACACGCCGATGCGTGTTTATGTAATATTGATTCGAACCTCCGCGATACAAGTATCGCAACGAGCCGCCAACGGGTGAACTATACTTGCCCGCCAACCTCGGCGTCTCGATGGTGGTGCTCAAACATCTTCCAGCGGAAACAAAAAAACACACCGAAGCGTGTTTTTGTTTCCGAATGGGGGAAGGTGGATTCGAACCACCGAAGGCGTTGCCAGCAGATTTACAGTCTGTCCCCTTTGGCCACTCGGGAATTCCCCCTGGAGCTGGTGATCGGAGTCGAACCAACAACCTGCTGATTACAAATCAGCTGCTCTGCCATTGAGCCACACCAGCATTTAATTTTTTCGTTCGCAATCGGTTGATTTTTATCTGTTCTCTCGCGAACATTGGTATTATACCACGGCAAATACCTTTTGTCAATAGCATTTTCAAAAAAACTCGATAATTTTTTTGGAAAGTTGAGCAATAAAAAACGAGCCTGCCGCCGCACGACGACAAAGCTCGATTTTTTTATTCGAAATTGTTTACGATATCCTTGAAGCGTCTTCCGCGAACCTCAAAATTGGGAAAACGGTCGAATGATGCGGAAGCCGGGGAGAGAATTACGGTGTCTCCCGCCTTTGCCGCTGATCTTGCGTCGTTTATCGCCCCGTCGAAGTCGGCATTTTTTACGATCGTCAGGCTTCCCGCGTGTTTTTCGTAATCTTTATGTGTGGTGATTGCCGCGTATATCTTCTCCGCAGTTGCTCCTGTCAGTACTACTGTGTGAACGGAGGAAGAGAATATCGCATCTGCCAAAGGTTCATAGGGGATGTTCTTATCGTATCCGCCTGCAATAAGCACCACAGGTCTGTCAGCTATTGCGGAAAGCGCCGCTGCTGTTCTTGTGGGAGAAGAGTCGATTGAACCGTTGATGTACGTTACCCCGTCAAGCACTCTGACAAACTCCAGTCTGTGCTCAACCCCACCGAATGTGCGCGCCACTTCACGGATCTTTTCCACAGAGGTATGCCCGTGAGTCAGCGCGATTGCGGTCATGTAGTTTGCCACGTTGTGAATACCCGGGAGCTTGATGTCAGCACGCTTCATGATTTCGATTTTGCCTTCACCGGGGAAGAGAGAGTAAATAACATCATTCTCAAGCCAAGCCGCGCTGTCGATATCGCGAAGCAGTCCGCTCGGCAGGGGAGATAGGGAGAAGAACGTCACCGGAGTCGAAGTCTTTTGCAGTTCTGTTGCAATCTCGCGTGTGACATCGTTGTCATAGTTCAGCACAGCGCGGTCCGCGTGGTCGAGGATCTTCCGCTTTGCGGCGATGTACTCGTCCATTCCCGTGTGCCAATTCAGGTGGTTGGGAGTGATATTGGTAATAGCCGCCACGTCGATCGGGGCATCTATGGTCATCAGCTGGAATGAGGACAGCTCAACAGCCACCGCGTCGTTCTCTTCGATATCGTGATAGCGATACAAAAGAGGCTCACCGATGTTTCCGCCAAGGATAGTTTTGCCCGACGGCTCGAGCAGCTTTGAAGTGATAGTCGTGGTGGTGGACTTTCCGTCGCTTCCCGTTACCGCAAAAGTGGGACATGGGTGAAGCGAGAGGAACATTTCCATCTCCGATGTGACAACAGAGCCGCACGCTCTTGCCGCTTCAAGCTCCGGAATATCGGGACGTATGCCCGGGGAGCGGAACACGATGTCCTCATCAATTCCGCTGAGGTAGTCCTCTCCCGTGATGAGCTCGGCGCCAAGTGAAATAAGCTTTTTGCCATTCTCACCCAGCTCTTGAACGGATTTTTTGTCGCGGACAGTCAACTTCTTGCACCAAGGCGCGAGCATTTCAGCCAGCGGCATATTGGAGATGCCTGCTCCGAGAAGAGAGACAGTCTTGCCGCTAAAATATTCTTTTAACGAAGTTTTCATGAAAACCTCCGATGATCTTTAGTCGTACACATTTATTATATACCAAAAAAACGGATTTGGCAACAAGGATTGACTCAAAAACTGTCGCGTGAAGCAAAGAGTATGCATATACTGCAAGCACAGGTGAAATTTCCCGCACAGTTCATGACTAAATCATGCAGTGTGTGCAAATAATACTTCATGAAAGCAAAGGATAGCATCGGAAAGGAAGGATGTAAAGTGACGATACGGCGGGGAGATATATACTACGCAGATCTGAGCCCTGTGGTTGGAAGTGAGCAGGGCGGAGTAAGACCGGTACTTATAGTTCAGAACGATGTGGGCAACCGACACAGTCCCACGGTAATAGCGGCAGCGATCACCAGCAGAATGAGCAAGACCAGACTGCCTACACATATTGACATATACGCGGATCGGGTTGGGCTGCAGAAGGATTCTGTTGTACTGCTGGAGCAGATGCGGACCATTGACAAGGCGAGACTTGGTGAGAAAATGGGGCATCTGGATGAGGAGACGATGAACGCGGTGAACAATGCGATAACCATAAGCCTGGGGCTGAGGTTTGAGTGAGAGGGTGCGCCCTCTATAACACCCCGTAGCACTTGGTGAATTTGCTTCAGTTATTAGGTCCATCATAATAATATTTGAACAATACTCTTTTTGCCCTGTGCGGACGGCACCAAAGAGATATCACCGGCGATATCTCTCTGGACTCTCAGCCGCTTAAGGAAGGGCAAGAGCTCATTCGATTGATAAATCAATCTTTATTTCGCTGTTTCCCTCCCTTAAGAATCCCACCTTTTGTTTCAACTGTGCTTATACTTTTAAGCAATCGAGCCGATTTATTGACCATGTCAATCGAACTTTACGAGCAAATTCAAACTTGACGGGCGAACTGTCGCAGTCACGGATTCCCCCTTTGGCGTGAGTCGCTTTATGTTTTAGCTGTAGCAGAGACAAAGGGGGAAATCCAAAAGGGGGGAATAGAGTGCTTGCACGACTTTCTCCCCTTGGTGTCGGGTGATTCTTAAGAGGCGTCGACACCTACGCCTCTTAAGTTCTTCGCGAATAGCGGAGACAACGCTGTACAGAAAAGCATAGTTAAACTGATAAGAGAAATACACAAACTCAAAAAGAGACCCGATAGAGTCTCTTTTCTTTATTTCTGTTTCTTTTTGAATTTCACCTGTGAGAGAAGTATTCCGCCGAATATCAATGCACAGCCGAGATACGCGGGGAGCGCCATCTTCTCGTGGAGGATTATCGCGCCTCCGATTGCGGAGAATACTGCTTCGGTTGAGAGAATGATCGACGCGGACGTTGGCTCGCTGTACTTCTGACCAAGCACCTGACAGGTGTAAGCTACGCCTACCGACATAAGTCCGCAGTAGAGCACGGGAATGAGCGCCGCCTGAAGCTGGGGAAGGGTGGGCTCATCAAATATCAGCATGCCAACGAAATTGAAGAACGTGCACACGGCAAACTGCGTCATGGCAAAGCGTAGGGAGTACATCTTCTGACCGAATGTGTCGATTATCAAGATATGCGTTGCAAAAAACATGGCGCTGGCGATGAGAACTATATCTCCTCCTGTGAACGTGAGACGTCCGCCGTCCGTGCAAATGAGGAACAGACCGCAAATGCCGAGTATGGCACCGATCCACGTTTGGATGGTAGTCTTTTTCTTCAGAAAGACGCCGAATATAGGCACGAGCACCATGTAAAGTCCCGTAATAAAACCGGATTTTCCCGCAGAGTCGGTCATCTCAATTCCGATCTGCTGGAGATATGAAGCCAGCGCGAGGACAATGCCTGCGACGATTCCCACAACGACGGAGTTCTTTATCATTGCACGGTCGTCGGCTTTTCGCTCGAATATCAGTATCAGCGGAATAAGGGACAGCGTGCCGAGAAGATATCGGGAGAAATTAAAGTAGAACGCGGGCATTGAGTCTGCGCCCATACGCTGTGCAACGAAGGCAAAGCCCCATACTACAGCGGCGGTTATGAGAAAGATTATTCCTTTAGCCTTGTTTTGTTTGGTCATACCGTCACCTCCATCTGTTTACTCAGTCACAATATACCATAATTATCGAAAATTGTCAACCGAATATTGATGGCGACGGTATTCGCTTATCCTTTTTTCATCTGTCTGAGGAACAACAGCACCGCAAGCGTCAAAACAACAGCAGCATAACCGAGTACCCACCAGAGGTGAGGGAAGATGCCGCCAAAGTCACCGGAAAGGAGTGCGCGCTCCATGTCAACCGCGTGAACGAAGGGAAGTGCGTATGCGATCTTCTTGAACGCTCCGCCGACCAGATCAAGATCAAACCATACACCCGACAGCCATGCGGAAAGATTGGTGAGCAGCGCACCGCAGATACCGCCTACCTGTTTGTCGCTGAGAATACTGCCGAACAGCAAACCAAGGCCGATAAACAGCACCGAAACGGGCACGATCGCCAGCACAGCGTACAGGATATTTACGGTGATGGGAAGTCCGAGAATGACCCCTGCAATATAGCAGATGATGCTCTGCGCTACGGCGATGGGGATAATGGGCAGGGTATATCCGAGGATGAAATCCAGTGGTGTGAGCGGAGTTGTGTAGAGCCTCTCGAGGAAAGATGAGCTTCTGTCCTTTGATATGATTACAGCGGAGAACAGCGTCATGAACGAGAGTCCGAACACTGTAACGCCGGGAGTAAGGTGAGCAATTTCAAATAGCTCCACGGGGATGTTTGCCTGAATGGCACTGAGCAGAAGAATAAGCACAAGAGGGAAACCCAGCCCGAAAAACAGGTTTATGGGATCACGGAGAATCTCTTTTGTGTTTCTGCTTGCAAAAGTCAGTATTTTCATCTCGCATCCCCCCTTACAATGTTGATGAATGCGCGCTCGAAGCTGTCTTCTCCTGCGGCTTTCTTTATTTCTTCAGCAGTGTCGCAAATGAGCAGCTTTCCGTCTTTCATGATACCGATTCGGTCGGAGAGCGCTTCCGCTTCTTCCATGTAATGAGTGGTGAGAATAACCGTGACTTTACCCTTCAGAGCGCGGATGATGTCCCACAAATCTGCCCTTGCGAGAACGTCAAGACCCAGGGTAGGCTCGTCAAGGAACAGTATCTTCGGCTCGCTGATAAGTGCCATGGCGATGCTCAGCCGACGCTTATATCCGCCTGAGAGCTTGCCTGCTTTTTTGTTTATCACACTCTCAAGCCCAAGCATGGCGGTGAGTTCACCTATCTTCTCCTGCCGCTTTTCCTTGGGAAACTCGTGAACTCCGCAGATGAGCTCGAGGTTTTCCTGCACAGTAAGGCCTGCTGCTATTGCGCTTTCCTGGGGAGAGACCGCGATTACTTTTTTAACTTCTGCGGGCTCCTTTACTACGCTTTTACCGAGAAGAAATGCGTCTCCGCTTGTGGGCTGTGTAAGGCAAGAGAGCATTTTGATGGTGGTTGTCTTTCCCGCACCGTTAACACCCAACAGGGAAAAGAGCTCTCCCTCCGCAATGTCCAGAGAAAGGCAGTCAACCGCAAGGGTGTCGCGGTAACGCTTTGTGAGATTTTCTATCTTTATTGCAACCATTATTTACCCTCCTCTGACATGTGTCTGGCACGAACACCTTGGTAGATATCGGTCGTTATTGTGCTGATAACATCCCAGTCAAGCTCAAGGAATGATGTGGCAAGCATTGTTCCGATACCGTGGACTGCAACCCACATTTCCAGATGCATGAGCGTTGCCTTTTCCCTTGATAATCCGCAGGAATCAGTTATCATCTGAACGGATGCTTCAAAATCTGCGGTAGGCGGGATCGCCTTTCCCCCTCTGTCGCACATGAAAAGCAGCTTGAACAGCTCTTTTTCTTCCTTGGCAAAGCGCATATACGCCATTCCGAATGATTTGTATGGGGAAAATTCTCCTTTTTCCGCTTCTTTTTTCAGAAATCCGAGATAATGCTCGTGAGCGGCTTTGGTTACAGCATCGTCCAGCTCCTCCATTGATGAGAAGTTAGAGAAAATGGGCTGGGTGGAGCAACCGAGAGACATGGCAATGCGTCTTGCGTTAAGTGCATCTGCTCCCTCTGCTCTCACAAGCTCAAGTGCGGCACCGATTATGTCGTTTTTTGTGATCTTTACCTTTGGCGGCATATACTACCTCCGTAACATAGCATTTGTTATATATCACGTGCTATTTTATCATAGGACGGTGCGATTGTCAAGAGGGAAAAGAAAAAACAGCACCCGAAGATGCTGCTCTTATGTGTTAACATGAATTTTGGTATCCGATTTATCTCTCAACCAACTTGAATGTGTCTCCGTCTGTCTCAAGATAGCAGAAATACGGGTGCTCCTGACCGAGAATGTTCGGGGTGTGGTAGGTGAGGTAGCGGTGACTACCGTCGGAGAAGATCATTCCGTGGCCGCCATCGCTGTCAAGGAGAGGTTTCAGATGCTCAAAATCCGGTCCCAGCTTGCCATTCTTGAATTTCACCAGACATACTGCGTATCTGCCTTCGATGAATGTGGACCAGATCATGTAAAGCTCGCCGTCTTCTCTGCGGTGCATGAAGGGACCGTCGGTTATGTGGTGGTCTTCCGGGCCGTAAGGATCAGCCCATCCGGACTCCTTTGCACTGAACAGGCTCGCTCCAGTTTTCCAGGTCACTTGATACGTATACGTCAAATCCACCGACGCCGGCGCCGAAGTTATAAGCGCGAGTGCCGTAGAGATAGTAGACACCGTCTTTGAAGAGAATATATGGGTCGCGAATGCTGATTTCTTTCGTTTTCATGAGAATAACCTCGGTGAGTTGGTATATTACAAATATATCATAATGAACGGTAAAAGTCAACGCGGGGAAAAGGAAAAGCCCACTCGTGCGGTGAGTGAGCTTTATGTTTCAGGGTCAATCCTCAAGATCGTTATAGATTTTTTCGTATGTTTGAATCATTGTGACAATAGTTTGCTCTCTGCGACAGAATGCACTGCAGACAGATTCGATCGCTTCC
>SVSK01000058.1 GCA_015064345.1 Oscillospiraceae bacterium
CTATCGTCGCGCAGATCATGGGTCAGGCAGGGGTGAAGATCACCTACAACCGCACTCTGCGCTTTGATCCCGAGGGTCCGTTTACCCTGTCCGTGTCATACGGCGTCATGCTGGTGTTCAATCCCGGCACCCGCGACGAAGTAAACTGGCGCGAGATCGACGTGGCGGCAGAATTCAGAAAGAACTGTCCTCAGCTCTGCCACGCCATGTCCGCTAAGGCGGCACTTCTTGTGGCAGAGATCACCAACGAGGCCACAGGCAGTCCCGTTATTCCGATAAAGTAAGGCTTACACACAAATCCCACAGCAGAGGAAAACAAAATGAAGATCACTTTTCTCGGCACGTCCCACGGCGTTCCCAGAGCAAGCAGATATTGCTCCTCTTTCATGATAGAGTCGGGCGACTCGGTATATCTGGTTGACGCAGGTGCGCCTGTTACGGATATTTTCCAAACAAGCGGACGTCCTCTCGACTCGATTCGCGCAATATTCACTTCCCACGCTCACTGTGACCACACCGCAGGCATCCCGTTTCTTCTTAACCGCATGAACTGGTATCTGTACAGGACAAACTGCGACGTTTTCATTACTACCGAGGAGCTGATTGATGTGATCAAGGCTACCAACGTGGCATGGGGCGACGGAGAACTCAACCCGAATAAGTTCCGCTTCCACGTTCCCACAGAGGGTGTGGTATTCGAGGACGAAAACATCAAGGCAGAGTACATTAAAACCATGCACACCGAGCCGTCTTACGCGATCCTCATCACCGAGGGTGAGAAGCGAGTGCTCTTCGGCGGAGATTTCTCCCAGGATCTGAAGCACAACGACGTACCCGCAGTCGCTTATGAAGAATTGGATGCATTCGTTTGCGAGATGGGGCACTTCGGCTTTGACGAGCTTGACCCGCATCTGAGAAAATGTGGGGCGAAGCAGGTGCTCTTCACTCACGTTTACCCCGACGGCAGATTTGACGAGATCAGACGTATGAGCGAACGATATCCTTTTCCCATGCGCGCCCCCGATGACGGAGACAGTATTGAAATATGAAAAAACACCCCGAGGGGTGTTTTTTTGAGTGATGTATTCGCTACGCGAAAGTGATGTTTTGCTTCGCAAAGTGATGTTCGACTTCGTCGAGTGATGTATTCACTTCGTGAATGTTGTGGTAACTTTTCTCATCCTTTCAGGAATCGAAAAGAATTTTTTATTTATTCTTTTTTATTACTTCTTTATTCTCTAAACAAAAAAGACCCCGCAGGGTCTTTTTGTCATATTATTTTACGATTTCGCCGTAAACTGTGCCGAATGCTGCAGCAGCGTTGGATTCGTCTGTGTCGATGTGCATAGCAGCCGCGAACTTGGGGCTAACACGAACAACAACGTCACCGAATACGATGCTTCTGCCTTCTCCGTCAAACTTAACGGAAACGATCTCCTTGTCCTCTACGCCCATTTCTTCAGCGTCAGCAGGTGTAAGGTGGATGTGACGCTTTGCAGCGATAACGCCCTCAGCGATCTCAACTTCGCCTGCAGGACCAACGAGCTTGCATCCGCCGCTGCCTGCGATGTCACCGGATTCACGGATAGGAGCGTTTACGCCGAGTGTGCGTGCGTCTGTGAGGGAAACCTCAACCTGTGTAGCAGGACGAGCAGGTCCGAGAATGATAACGTTAGCGATAGACTTCTTAGGTCCAACGATTGTTACTCTTTCTTCGCAAGCGAACTGACCGGGCTGGGACAGGTCCTTCTTGTGTGTGAGAGTTGCGCCTTCACCGAACAGAGCCTTGATATGCTCTTCGGAAAGATGTACGTGACGAGCACTTGTTTCGATAAGTACCTTTGCCATTTATGTATTCCTCCACCCTTTTCGGGTATGTAAATTTTTCTCTTTATATTATACAAGCTTTGACAGATTATGTCAAGGGGAGGGATGGTTTTTCGCTATCTTGTCTTGTTAATTAAGCTTAATCTGCTCTTAAACCCAAATCTCCACTTTCGTGGAGAACTTAAGAGGTGTAGGTGTTGACACCTCTTAAGAATCACCCAACACCAAGGGGACAAGAGCTTGTGTATCTATTGCAAGCAATATCTACACCGCGCTGTTTTCCCCTTTGGATACCCCTTTTGCTTTTGTGTAACTTTAGATTTAAGCACTACTCCTATTTAATAAAACTCTTTTCGATTCCTGCAAGGGTGGGAAAAGTTTCCACAACTTTTGCGTTAGCAAAAACATTACTTTCACGAAGTGAATACATCACTCACCGAAGGTGAACATCACTTTTGCGTTAGCAAAAACATCACTAAAAAAACACCCCTTTGGGTGCTTTTTTATCATAAAGTCGCCGCCATGACTGCCTTGATGGTGTGCATGCGGTTTTCCGCCTCGTCGAACACGATGGACTGCTCGCTCTCGAACACTTCATCTGTCACTTCCATGCAGTCGATGCCGAACTTGGAGTATATCTCCTTGCCCACAGTTGTTCCGAGGTCGTGGAATGCGGGCAGGCAATGCATGAATCTGCACTGTTCCCCTGCGTTATCCATCAGCGCCTTTGTTACGCGGTAGGGAGTCAGCTCAAGGATACGCTCCTGCCAAACTGAATCGGGCTCGCCCATTGATACCCAAACGTCAGTGTAGATAACGTCCGCACCAAGAGTTGCAACCATGGGGTCTTCGATGAACTCAAGCGTTGCGCCTGTTGTCTCAGCGATAGCCTTGCACTCTGCGATAAGCTCAGCATTCGGGAAGTATTTTGCGGGCGCGCAGGCAACAAAGTGCATACCCATCTTCGCCGCGCCTACCATGAGGGAGTTACCCATGTTGTATCTTGCATCTCCCATGTAAACGAGCTTTTTGCCGCAGAGTGTGCCGAAATGCTCCTTGATTGTAAGGAAATCCGCGAGGATCTGTGTGGGGTGATATTCGTTTGTCAGTCCGTTCCACACAGGTACACCTGCATGAGCCGCAAGAGACTCCACGATCTCCTGACCGAATCCGCGGTACTCGATGCCGTCAAACATTCTGCCAAGTACGCGAGCTGTGTCGGGAATGCTTTCCTTCTTACCGATCTGTGATCCCGACGGGTCGAGATAAACAGGGTGCATGCCGAGATCAGCCGCCGCAACCTCAAATGCACAGCGGGTTCTTGTGCTTGTTTTTTCAAACACCAGAGCGATATTCTTACCCTCGCAGTCGCGGTGAGGGATGCCCGCCTTCTTTTTTGCCTTATATTCAGCCGCAAGATCGATAAGTCCGCCGATCTCCTCAGGTGTAAAGTCTAAAAGTTTAAGAAATGATCTTCCTTTGAGATTCATATGGTTCCTCGATTCTATGTATAAATATGCGGATATTATATAATATATTCGCGTGTTTGTCAAGGTTTAGGAGGAATTATTCATTTTTTCACGCAACACACCCCACCCACAGCCCACAACTTATAACCCATAACTCATAACTCATAACTAAAAAAGACTCCCGAAGGAGTCTTTTTGTTATCTTACTTGATCTGGTCAGCAAGAGTTGCTTCAGCGGATGCGAGTGCTTCAGCTACCTTCGCGATATCCTTACCGCCTGCCATAGCACTGTCGGGACGTCCGCCGCCCTTACCGCCTGTTACAGCAGAAACCGCACCTGCAAGCTTACCTGCGTGTGCACCTGCCTTAACTGCGTCAGCACCTGCGGCTGTTACAAAGTTCAGCTTCGCGTCGTCATGTACTGCAAATACTGCAACTGTGTCAGCGTACTTGTCCTTGATCTGGTCGCAGAGTGTTCTTGCCGCGTCGATACCTGTGTTGCCAAGATCTGCCGCGATGAGCTTAACAGACTTAACAGCTACCGCTTTTTCTACAAGCTCGCCGAGACGGTTTGCCGCCATCTTGGAGTTGAGAGAGTCGATTTCCTTCTTGAGAGCGGAAATTTCGCCCTGGAGAGCAGCAACCTTAGCAGGCATATCAGCCGCATTCTGTGCCTTGAGTGCGTGAGCTGTTTCGCCGATAACCGCATCCTTTTCACCGAGAAGCTCGAGAACGCCAATACCTGTCACGCCCTCGATTCTGCGAACACCTGCCGCAACGGAGGATTCGGAGATGATCTTAAAGAGACCTATCTTTGCTGTGTTGTCGCAATGTGTACCGCCGCAGAGCTCAGTTGAGAAGTTGCCCATCTTAACCATGCGAACTTCACTGCCGTACTTTTCACCGAACAGAGCCATTGCGCCCTCAGCCTTTGCGGTTTCTATATCGGTAACCTTTGTTTCGATTGCATTGCCAACCAGGATATTCGCGTTAACGAGTCCCTCGATCTGACGAAGCTCGTCCGCTGTGAGTGCCTGGAAGTGAGTGAAGTCGAAGCGAACGCGATGCTCGTCAACGTAAGAGCCTGCCTGTTCAACATGAGTGCCGAGAACCTTGCGGAGTGCCGCCTGAAGCAGGTGAGCCGCGGAGTGATTTCTCTTGATGCTTTCGCGTCTGGT
The DNA here is from genome assembly GCA_015064345.1 of Oscillospiraceae bacterium. Taxonomy (GTDB): domain Bacteria; phylum Bacillota; class Clostridia; order Oscillospirales; family CAG-272; genus UMGS1696. Next base: position 4,475 of record SVSK01000058.1, read on the forward strand.
GTCCTTGATGTCCGCCATAACAGTGTCACCAACCTTGAGCTGACCGTTTGCTACGGTGCAGAGGTGGATGTAAACACCCTCGGACTTCTTTGTATCGTAAACGCTTAAAAGTGTGCCGTCCTTGTAGATAGTACCTGTGTCACCGACCTGACCGCCGCCTTCGCCGTAGAAGGGAGTCTTGTCGAGAATTACAGTGCAGTCGCCTTCGGAAACAGCCTCTACAGATTCGCCCTCGGAGAGGATAGCGATAACCTTTGCTTCTGTGCGATAGTCGGTATAGCCGGTGAACTCGGTTGCGGGGAGTGCGGAAAGTGCTGTCTTTGAAGCCTCGGACCAACCGGAGATATTTGCTCTTGCGTTTCTTGCGCGAACCTTCTGATCCTGCATCAGCTTCTTGAATGTTTCTTCATCGATCTTGAGTGCGCTTTCTTCAGCGATCTCGCGTGTAAGGTCGATGGGGAATCCGAATGTGTCGTAAAGCTTGAACACGTCCTCACCGGAGATAGTGTCGGAGCCTTCAGCAAGTGTGCCGCGAACAAGGTCGGAAAGGATGGAGAGACCTGCGTCGATAGTTGCATTGAAGCGGTCTTCCTCAATGGACATAACCTTCTTGATGTAGTCAGCCTTTTCGCCAAGCTCGGGATATCCCGCAACGTTTTCAGCGATAACAACGTCGCAAACCTCTGTGAGGAATTCGCGGTTGATGCCAAGCAGCTTACCGTGACGAGCCGCGCGGCGAAGGATTCTGCGAAGCACATAGCCTCTGCCCTCGTTTGAGGGAATAACGCCGTCGCAGATCATGAATGTAGCACCGCGAACGTGGTCTGTGATTACGCGGATGGAGATATCGTTTTCTTTATCGGCGCCGTAGTTCTTGCCGCTGATCTCAACTACCTTGTCAAGGATCTTTCTTACACCGTCAACCTCGAACATGTTGTCAACGCCCTGCATTACGCATGCGAGACGTTCAAGACCCATACCTGTGTCAATATTCTTGTGCTCGAGCTCTGTGTAGTTGCCCTGACCGTCGGAGTTGAACTGTGTGAATACGTTGTTCCAGATCTCCATGAAGCGGTCGCAGTCACAGCCGGGCTTACAGTCGGGGCTGCCGCAGCCGTACTTGATACCGCGGTCGAAGTAGATTTCAGAACAAGGACCGCAAGGACCGGTACCGTGTTCCCAGAAGTTATCAGCCTTGCCGAGGCGAACGATGTGGCTTTCATCAACGCCAATCTTGTCTCTCCAGATGTGGAATGCTTCCTCGTCCTCTTCGTAAATGGAGGGCCAGAGAAGATCTGTGGGGATCTCGAGCACCTTTGTGAGGAATTCCCATGCCCACTCGATAGCCTCGTTCTTGAAGTAGTCACCGAAGGAGAAGTTGCCGAGCATTTCGAAGTATGTGCCGTGGCGAGCTGTGTGACCAACACGCTCAAGGTCAGGTGTACGGATGCACTTCTGGCAAGTTGTTACTCTGTTTCTCGGAGGAGTTACCTCGCCTGTGAAGTACTTCTTCATGGGCGCCATACCGGAGTTTATGAGAAGAAGAGATTTGTCGTTAATAGGTACAAGGGGGAATGAAGGGAGACGAAGATGGCCCTTGGATTCAAAGAAAGAGAGGTATTTTTCTCTCAGGTCGTTAACGGAAGTCCACTGCATTGTGTTTGCTCCTTATATTTATATAGAAAATTTACATAGTTTTTCACAATATATAATTATAGCACGGTGGGTGGCGTGTTGTCAATGAGGAAATGCGAGAATTTGTTTTTCAGCGGTGATATTGCATCCACCGCCGTGGCACCCGTAGGGGCGAACTTGGTTCGTCCGTTAGTGCGGCTTAGGGTTATTCTATTTCATTCCGCTTTTCTCTTCAACCGAACTTGCTTGTTTAACGCAATCTATGCTTTCGCATAGAACTTAAGAGGCGTCATTAGCTACGCCTCTTAAGAATCACCAGCCACCAAAGGGGGAAAGCGTTCGCCACTTGATTGACAAGTCAATCTGCGTTTACCTCACATTTCCCCCTTTTGGATTACCCCCTTTGCTTTTCGTACAGCTACAACTGCACCCGAGCCTCCCTTGTTGTTTTCGAAGAAAACGGTGGGGGAGTGGCATACGAAGTATGACGGGGGGATTGTTATTTCTCCTACTTAATTCTACTTTTCGATTCCTGCAAGGATGAGAAAAGTTACATCACTTCTTACCTCTTCACTATTACCTATTACCTAACAAAAAAAGACCCCGCAGGGTCTTTTTGTCAAATCTTAAACGCCTTATCCACGGGGATGGAGCAGATCATGCCTTGTGCCTCGGTGCGGATTCCGTGCTCTGCGTTAACAGCGTTCATCAGCTGTTCCTTGATGGTATCCGCCGCGAGTATTACCACTATTTCCTTTTCCGAGTCAAAGGCTATTCCCTTGAACGTTTCGGAAAGCTCATCTGCCGCAAGACGAGCCTTAATAATGGTACCGCCTGTTGCACCAACCTTGCGTGCAGTCTGCATTACCTGCTCGGTATAACCCTGGTTAACTGCGATGAGAATGAGGCTGTGACGATGTTCGTTCTTGATCATATCTGTTCCTTCCTTGACACTGTCAGCCGTGTCGGATTTAACTTTAGTAAGTATGTTTGCGATAAGACTGCCTACAGCATTGGGAGACACCAGCATCATGATACCGTGACCTGTGCGGACTGAGCTCATGCTGTCGCTGAAATCACGTATCACTGCTTCAACCGCGCTTTGCTTTCCGAGGCTGATAACGATATCCTTGTCGATGCTTCCGAGGCCGAGAATATCCATCATCTCGGATGAAGCCGTGCCAAGTCCGTGGCATCTCATGTTGTAGCCCACGCCGCGCTTGATCATAAGCTGTTCAAGTGCTTTTCCTCGGCCGCGTTGCGTGATGGCAATAAGCACCTTAACGCGTTCGGGAATGTTAGAGTTTACTTCAGCCATTTACGCTTACCTCCTCACGGATTTCGTCTTCTACGACGTCGTCATAGAATATAATGCAGTCGTCCAAACGGCTGATCTCCTCTTGTGCCAGCTGACGAAGTCTCTTGCTTCTCAGCTCGGAGTACAAGCCGATTGACTGAATTGTAATAAGGGGAGTCATTGCTACCATTGCCACGATTCCGAATGCATCAGTCATGAGATTTCCGCCAAGGGATGAGCACGCACCCACCGCAAAAGGAAGCAGGAACGTGGATGTCATAGGACCGCTTGCAACTCCACCGGAGTCAAATGCTACGCCCGTATAGATCGGCGGAACAAAGAAGCTGATAGCGAGAGAAATGATATATCCCGGAACAAGGAAATACATGATCGGGATTCCTGTCAGCACGCGGAGCATTGCGATTCCGACTGAAACGGCAACGCCCACGGAAAGACCGATACCGATCGCATTTCCGGAGATACGTCCGTTTGAGATTTCCTCGACCTGTTTCTTGAGAACTACAACCGCAGGCTCGGCAGCTACGATGAAGTAACCGACCACCATACCAACGGGGATGAGCAGATATTTGAAGTCACCTGCTGCAATCGCTCCTCCGATAAGTGAACCTGCAGGCATAAAGCCTACGTTTGCGCCTGTGAGGAAGAGTACAAGTCCAACATATGTATAGAGAAATCCGCTCACGATACGCAAAAGCTGGTGCTTATGGTATCTGCGGGTTAAAAGCTGGAAGATAATGAACACGCCCACGATAGGAAGGAACGCCACTGCCACCTCTTTGATGAAGTGGGGGAATTCACGGACAAACACCAATATCGCATCGCGTGTAGTAACCACCTCGGGGATGACCGTCTCGCTTGTGCCCGCGGTTGGTCTGAAGCAGATACTGAGTATAAGCACGGACATGATCGGGCCAACGGAGCATAGTGCAACGAGACCAAAGCTGTCTTCCGCGGAATGCTTATCGCTTCTGATAGACGCCATACCAACACCGAGCGCCATGATAAAGGGCACGGTAATGGGGCCTGTTGTTACTCCACCCGAGTCAAATGCTGCGGGGATGAAGTCAGCGGGAGCAAATATTGCAAGGGCAAACACGATTCCGTAGAACACGAGGAGCAGCTTTGCAAGCTTGATGCCAAGCACGTTACGAAGAAGTGCTATCGCAAGGAAAAGGCCCACGCCAACTGCAACGGAAAGGATAAGGGTCAGATTTGGAATTGATGGGATCTGGTTTGCAAGTACTGTAAGGTCCGGCTCTGCGATAGTGATAATTATACCGAGAGCAAGGCAGATAAGTACGGGAAAGACAATTTTCTTCTTTCGGCTGATAATTACACCGATGCCCTCGCCCATAAGCTGCATTGACATACCTGCGCCAAGGGTAAAGAGGCTCATGCCGAAGATAAGCATAAATGCGCCGAGTAAAAACAGCACAAAAACACCCGTACTCACAGGAGCGATAGTGATGCAGAGGAGCAACACTATTGCTGTTATGGGAAGTACGGATGAGAGTGATTCAAAAAACTTTTCCTTGAGTAAAGCCATTATAACACCAACCTATTTCATCCTATTATATAGTATATCACATAGCTCTGTTATATACAATTACGATTCTTTGAACATTTAGAGAAATCTTATTTATTATTACAGCCCGAAGGGGATTTGTGGGTTTTGTATATTGCCGGTTTCCTCCTATTTATTCTTTATTCTTTTTTATTTATTCTTTATTCTCTAAAACTAAAAAAGACCCCGCAGGGTCTTTTTTGTTTGTCCTTACGCCTCTGCCTCTTCGCAGCAGCAGCATTCTTCTGCTTCGTCTTCGCAGCAGCAGATGGGTTCGATGTCTTCTTCGTAATCGCCGAAGCAGTCTTCGCAATCGCAATCGCAGCAGTCACCGTCGCAATCGAAAGTAACCTTGAAGTGCTTCTTGAAGAGCGCATAAGCAACAGCGAGGAGTGCACCTACGCTTACGATAACACCGATAATAGTGAAAATCACCTTGAGAGCATCATTTCTCTTTTCCATGATAAATACCTCCGTTTATTAAATAAAATTTTGTTTCTGTATAAAGTATATCACAAAAATAAGAAAATACAATAGCCAAATAATTAATTTTTCGTGATAAAAAACCGAATAAGCACGAACTCCCCATATCTGCACGCTTATTTTTAGCAAAAAATCTTGAAATTGTTTGAAATAGGTATTGCAATTATCTTTTGGTTGTGATACAATAGTAAGGCTAACTGAATGAGACGGGCTATTTATGCCCAAAAATCACAAAAAATTGTTATCACGGAGGCACAACTCATGGAATATGTACTCGGCGGTATTCTTATACTCGCATCTCTCTTTCTTATCGTAGCAGTTCTTCTTCAGTCCGGTAAGGGCAAGAAGGGTCTCTCCGGTGCTATTGCAGGCGGCAGCGACAGCTTCTTCGGCAAGAACCAGGCTGATTCCAAGGAAAAGAAGCTTGCAAAGCTCACAACAATCGTTGCTATCATTTTCGTAGTAGCTGTTATCATCGCGTTTGTTTTCCAGAACAGATTCGAACAGACTGTTAACCCCAACGCAGGTTACACAGAAACAGAAGATGCACACGATCACGATCACGATCACGAAACATCTGCTCCCGAAACATCTGCTCCCGAAGCACAGGGCACAGAAGCTGCTGAATAATTTAGCAAACATAAGCGAGACCGAAATGGTTTCGCTTTTTTGTTTACGGAGAGAATTTCCACAAAAATATTTTTCTCGAAAAGTCGAATTTTAGAAAAACTAATGTTGCAGTCGCGACATGATTGTGCTATAATAAAGTGTAATTTTTTGAATCCAATTTCAAACATATCGGAGGATATACAATGGATACAAACGTTCGTCCCGAAACAATGCAGCGTATTACCACTCCCGAACTTGCTGCCGCTTTTATCGATGAGCAGATAAAAGAGATCCGCGCTCAGGTTGGCGAAGAAAAAGTTCTTCTCGCACTCTCCGGCGGTGTTGACTCTTCCGTAGTTGCCGCTCTTCTTATTAAGGCAATCGGCAAGCAGCTCTACTGCGTACACGTTAACCACGGTCTCATGCGTAAGGGTGAGAGCGAACAGGTTATCGAGATCTTCCAGAACCAGATGGATGCAAATCTCATTTACATTGACGCAACCGACCGTTTCCTCGATCTTCTCGCAGGAGTATCCGATCCCGAAAAGAAGAGAAAGATCATCGGCGGCGAATTCATAAAGGTGTTCGACGAAGAAGCAGGCAAGCTTTCCGGCATCTCCTTCCTTGCGCAGGGCACGATCTATCCCGATATCCTCGAATCCATAAAGCAGGCTGAAGGCAAAAAGGCTGTTAAGTCCCACCACAACGTAGGCGGTCTTCCTGAAGAAATGCAGTTCAAACTCGTTGAGCCTATCAAGCTTCTCTTCAAGGACGAAGTTCGCGTAGTAGGTGAAGCTCTCGGTCTTCCTCACGCAATGGTATACCGCCAGCCGTTCCCCGGTCCCGGACTTGGCGTGCGTTGTCTCGGTGCTATCACCCGCGACCGTCTCCATGCTCTCCGTGAAGCTGATGCGATTCTCCGTGAAGAGTTCGACAACTGCGGACTTGCTGAAAAGGTATGGCAGTACTTTGTTGCTATCCCCGACATCAAGAGCGTTGGCGTAAAGAACGAAAGCAGATACGAGGGCTGGCCCGCTATCATCCGCGCGGTTAATACAAAGGACGCTATGACAGCGACTATCGAGCCCATTCCCTACGACGTTCTCGCGAAGATCACCGACCGCATCACAAACGAAGTTGACGGCATCAACCGCGTTCTCTACGACATCACTCCCAAGCCCACAGGCACTATCGAGTGGGAGTGATCCCACAGGTCTAAAAAGCCCAGTCATCACCGGACTTTTTAAGGATCCCCGCCATTCGTGGCAACGAAATGGCAACAAAACTTCATTATTCAACAATAAAGAGCTAACTGATTTTGATTAAGTCAGTTAGCTCTTTTTGTTTTTATTCGGTAATCTTTCTAAAAAGTGTTGCCGTGAAAGTAGTTATCAATACAGCCCCCAACAGCAACTCGGAAGCTGAAAGAATTTTGGTCAGCGCAAATATTGGGGATGGCGTACCTTGACCAACCGTCACCAACGTAAAGAAACTAAAATAAACGCTTTCACAAAAATCCTTAAGTTTATCCCATGTGATCGTAAAATCACAGCTTATGGTGTAGTTGATAACTCTTGTTCCTGTACTAAATCCCGAAAGCATATAAAGTGGAGCGTATAGGAGAATAACTCCAATGAGAGAAAGAATGGATCTTCCAGGGTATTCCCCATATCCAAAACACCATTCTGCTAAATAACCGGGAATTGCTTCCCAGACACCTTTACTTCTTGTCTCAGCTCGTTTCCTCTGATAGAAACAGCAAGATTTTTTATCAATAAGTTTATTACCATCTATTATTTTTTCAAAGGCATAATATGTCGCAGCTACATTTTGATAATGACTCTTTTTGAAAATTTTATATGTTTTCCAATTGTGGATATTTGTCTTATCTCTATATCCTTGCATCTCACCAAAACAACATGATTATATCCTTTGGAAAGGTCACTTTCTAATTGCTCAATCGCCTTTTTTGCAATCTAAAATCCGCTTTGGTTTCATCATATTCCCATATTGGATCAAATTTTATTGGTTGAAAATATCCTTGCTTTTGAGCCAACGCTACCCGATACCATACTCACAAGAGAAGTGAGCAACGGTGTCAGCCGTGTAAAAGTTAATATCTGAAACAAAAAAGCCCCGTTGGAAATGCAGAAATTACAGTACTTCCAACGGGGCAATTATTTATTCTTTATTTCCGTGTAACACCCACTCTGCATCACAGCCAAATTCAAAGGCAATGACTTTTGCAAGGGAGGGAGAAAGAGTAGTGATTTTTTTGCTTTCACCGGTCAGAGTATAAACATAGTTTTCAGAAACTCCGATCCGTTTTGCAAATTCTCTTTTTGAGATATTTTGCTCTGCAATGATCTTATTTAACCTATCAGCCAATGTCACTTTATATCTCCTCCTT
>SVSK01000059.1 GCA_015064345.1 Oscillospiraceae bacterium
GCGTCAAGAACTACAAGGTTTTCATATTCTGCACCGAATTCAGCAAGGGCTTTACCGTATGCTTCACGGGTAGCGATTTTTTCAGCCATTTTATTTAATTCCTTTCGATGTAAGCTTATTTGTGACCTGACTTATCTCTCGCCGAGATCAGCCATTGCGATTTCGTACTGCTCATCGTTGGGAGCAGCGCCGTGCCATGCAACATTGTTTTCCATGAAGGAAACGCCCTTACCCTTTGTAGAGTGGGAAATGATTACTGTGGGCTTGTCTGTGCATGCTCGTGCAGCCTTGTAAGCCGCTTCGATGGAATCGAAATCGTGAGCATCGCAATCAACTACGTTCCAGCCGAATGCGGTGAACTTTTCTGTGTAAGGAGCGGGGTTCATTACTTCTGCGATAGGTCCGTCGATCTGGAGACCGTTGAAGTCAACGAGCCAGCAGAGGTTTGTGAGGTTGTAGTGACCTGCGAACATTGCAGCTTCCCAAACCTGACCTTCCTGTGTTTCGCCGTCGCCGAGAATAGCGTAAACGCGAACGGAAGTGCCGTCAAGCTTGTTTGCAAGTGCCATGCCGCAGGATACGGATGTGCCCTGGCCGAGAGAACCGGAGGACATGTCAACACCGGGTGTGTGCTTCATATCAGGGTGACCCTGGAGATAGCTTGTTGTCTTTCTGAATGTCTTAAGATCTTCAACGGGGAAGAAACCGCGGTTAGCAAGTGCGGAGTAAAGACCGGGTGCGCAGTGACCCTTGGAGAGAACGAGTCTGTCACGGTCAGCCTTCTTCGGATCTGCAGGATCGATGTTAAGCTCCTCGAAGTATAAGTATGTCAGTACATCAGCGATGGAAAGACTTCCGCCGGGATGACCGCTCTTTGCCGAGTGAACAGCGTCAATGATACCAACGCGGATCTTGCGGGCAATTTCTTTGAGTTCGGTTTTTCTTTGTGTGTCCATTTTATATTTGCCTTTCTGATTATTTGGAAGCCGCATAACAGCGACAATAATTGACCACAATAATTTTAATATATTTCCGCGCAAAAGTCAATCGTTATATGAAAATATTTATTTTTTCGGAAAAAGACTTGACAAAAAAGTGTAATTATATTATAATAATCAAGCTGAATGTGATGACAAAGCCGCATTCGCCGCTCGATTCCGAGTGAATACTTGATACGCAGAAGTACTCAAGAGGCCGAAGAGGCGCCCCTGCTAAGGGTGTAGGTCGGGTTACCGGCGCGAGAGTTCAAATCTCTCCTTCTGCGTGAAGAAATAAAAGTCACCTTGTGTGGCTTTTATTTTTTTATTCGGAAGATTTGACTCGAGCGACGGGTACCGGCAAGGGCTTCGAAAGTCGACGCCTCCGGGGGAGGATGAAGTCGACTTGAGAAGGGGGAGAAACGGACCTATCTGGCAAGCATCAGCTGAATTAGCAGAGTTTCTCCCGTGGAAAGCGAAGCTTTTTCAAATCTCTCCTTCTGCCCACGGAAGATTTGACTCGAGCGACGGGTACAAATAAGTATAACAAAAAGCCTAACGAAAAATCGTTGGGCTTTTTTCATTTCATCTTCCCCGCTTCATCTTACCAAATGCGTTCGCGTACACCTTTTCGGGGTAGAGTTTGCGCATTATCATAATGTCGTGGCGGGTCTTGTCGAATGCGTAGTGGAAGTCATCGGTGAACATGGGCGCGGTGATTATCTCAATTTCTGCAGATGTGGGGTCGTCAAGAAGAGCGGGTGCCGCCATATCCCACATTATCCACATCCAGTCGGGTCCGCCCCCTGCTCCGCGATGGAATCTCTTGGTCAGATCCGTCAGATAAGCGCAGTGAGGCAAATCGTGGCCTAAGGCTGTGAGCTGTTCAAGGGTATATTCAAGAGCAATCGTAACATTAAAAGCAGGACAAAGCACCAGAGGACATCCGCTGTTCAGCACGATCTGCCCTGCGGCGTAGTCCATTTCAAGATTGAACTCTCTTACGTCTTCCTTGTGAAGCTCGTTGCCGCCAAGCCAAATAACGCAAATCTTTTCGCAGATCTTCGGCTCCATCAAAATAGCGGAAGCAACATTGGTAATACATCCCATTGTGAGGATATACACGGTCTCATCGGATTCCATGGCAGTCTTTACGATATTCTCAGCCGCAGGAGAAACGTATGCCTCGCCTGTTTCCTCGATAGGCTTTTTTGAGCCGTAAAACACAGGAATACTGTCTCCGTCGGGCAAGCAAGCGGTAAGTCGCTTTATTTCCTCGTAGCTTTTCTCCATTCCGTCGTCAAAACTGCTCGATCTGTCGTTGTGGAATGCGGCGGCATTGATAGCAACCACGTTCATTCGCTCACGGGCACAAAGGGCATACAGAATTGCAAACTGATCGTCCATTTCGTTATACGCGTCGGAGTCGATTATTACCTTCTTAACTCTGTCGGAATGTATATCGTCAAACACAGCCTTTACAAGCTGCTTTTGTATTTCTCTTTTCATCTTATCCCTCTTAAATGTGTCATTATCTGCCTTTTCTCATTCTGTCAAAGCTGTCTTTGTATATCATATCCCGCTCCAGCCTCATGAGCATTATCATTTTGTGTCTGGTCTTGTCTATAGCCGCTTTGCGATCATCGGTAAGAAGAGGTGTTGGCATTATCTCAAGAGTGGCTGACTCGGGAAGTGCGAGAATAGCAGGAGCTGCAAAATCCCATATAGTACGCTTCCACGGTACTGGGTATCCGTCATATCCGTGGTATTCCCTTGCTATCTCTGCAAGATACGTTCCGTGAGGATTAACTCCGTCAAGCTGTGTCAGCTCTTCAAGATTGCTTTCAAGTGCCGCTACCGCGTAATCCGTACACAGCACAAGGGGACATCCGCTACTTAGAAGTATCTGCCCTGCGGCATAGTCCATGCTCAGATTGAATTCTTTCATTTCATCCCTGAACAAGTAGTCCGTGCCAAGCCAAATGACACACATTTTATCCGCGATTTTCGGTTGGGTAAGGAGAGCAGACGCAATATTGGTAGCCCCGCCAAGTCCGAGAACGTATATCCGCTCGTCGGATTCCATAACGGTCTTTACAATATTGTCAGCCGCGGGAGAGTGAACAATATCCCCCGTCACCTCAATGGGCACACGTCCGCCGTGATATACGGGAATGTTCTCCGCACCACGGAGCTTGCCGAGGACTCTGTTTATCTCCTCATATACCATGAGCATATTTTCCTCGAAATCTTCAGGCACGCCCACAGGAGCCGCATTAATGGAAAGCACGTCCATTTTGTCCCCGGCGCAAAGAGCATACAGAATAGCAAACTGGTCGTCTATCTCGCACCCTGCGTCCGTGTCGATAATAACCTTCTTAACTCTGTCGGAATGTATATCGTCAAGCACTGATTTAATCAGCGCATCTCTTGGGTTTGTCATAATTCCTCCGAACAAAACGTAGTTTTGTTGAACAAAGCGTCGTTTTGTTATTTATAATTATAATTTACTCTTCCACCGTTTGTCAATGGTGTTTTTTCGGTTGAAATATCGCCTCTGCTGTGGTATAATTATCCCGTAAACAACCGAAAGGCGGCACGAGAATGAAAACAAGCATAGCAGACCAATATTTTTTCTACGCAAAGACATTTGACGAAAAGTACGACCGCATGAAGGCTCTGGGGTACGACTGCATTGACGCGTCTCTTGAGGAAACGGAATATCCCTATTACAAGAGTTACGAGGCAATGGAAGAGCACTGCAAAGCTGTACGAGATGCCGCAGACCGTCACGGACTTACCGTCTATCAGGTGCACGCATCCTACGGAGTATGGTATGACAAAGGTAACCGTGAAGACAACATAAACGACATCGTGCGTATTCTGAAGATGGGACTTTACGGTTCAAGCATCCTTGGTGCGAAGAATTACGTAATCCACCCCATCGGCAGGATCGGCTTCTGGAACAACGGTTACGATCTCACCGAGCCCGACAGAACAGAATACACAGTCGAAGTAATGAAGCGACTTATCCCCACCTGCGAGGAATATGACATAAACATTTGCCTTGAAAACCTGTGCGACTATCCCATTCCCGAGGTAGTGAAAGCAGTCAAGGCTGTGGACTCGCCTTATGCCAAGATCTGCCTTGACACAGGTCACGCATCCATCTTCCGCGTGGACATGGGAGATATCGTGAGACAGTGCGGTGAGTATCTCGCCTGCCTCCACATTCACGACACAAACGGAAGCTATGATCTCCATCTCCCACCGTTCATGGGAGTGGTAAACTGGGATCATTTCACCGACGCAATTGCCGAGATCGGATACACGGGAGCATTGAATCTCGAATCCGAAATAAACCGCGGAGCTACGATGCCCCTTGAGTTTGCATACATGCTTGAGGAATATTCGGCAAAGGCAGTAAAGCATCTGGCATCCGAGTTAGAGAGAAAGCAAAAATAACAAACGAGGTGCAAAAATGAGAATAGGAATCTGCAGAGGTATGGCGCGTTTTGCGGGTGACGTTGACGCACAGTACGCGTATCTGAAAAAGTTAGGCTTTGACACAACAGACGAGAGTCTTTGCGAGACCGAACGTCCCTATTACGCAAGTCGCGAAGCAATGGAGGAGCACTGTAAGCCCATACGCGAGGCTTCTGAAAAGTACGGCATTGAGGTGTTTCAGGTACACGCGTCTTACGGCGTTTGGTACGAGAAAGAGACTTGGGATGAAACCTATGCAGGTATTCTCGAGATACTTCGTCTCGGACTCTACGGAGCACATCTTATGGGGGCGAAAAATTACGTTCTCCATCCTCTTTGCGAGAGCGGCTTCTGGTTTGAGCGTACGTTCTTTAACGGTGAGGAAACAAAAGAGCGTACCCTTCAGTGTGCTCGCGATCTTTTGCCCGACTGCGAGAAATACGGCATAACCCTCTGCCTTGAAAATCTGCCCGGCAAAAATTCTGATATATTCTATCCCAAGGTTTTGGCTGAAGAGGTAAGCAAGATCGACTCTCCTTATCTCGGAATCTGTCTTGACACAGGTCACGCCGCCATAAACGGAGTGGATCTCGGAGATGCTGTACGCGACTGTGGCAAATACCTGCGCTGTCTCCACACTCACGATAATGATGGAGAGTTGGACCAGCACAATCTTCCCTTCTTTGGCGTTATCGACTGGGGTAACTTTACAACCGCACTTGCGGAGACAGGATATAGCGGCTCTATCTCTCTTGAAGCATCTCCTTACAAAAGCAAACATCTCACTCCCGCGCTGCGCGAAAAGATGGAGGAGCTTTGTCTCACTCTTGTTCGTCATCTCGCCGATGAAGTGGAAGAAAAGAAATTCACCGTTTCAGAATAAACAGAATCCGCCTATCAGTAACTGAAGTGTTCAGCCTCTGACAGGCGGTAATTTTATTTCTTTCTGCCAATCATTTTATTGTAAAGCTTACCTATTCCGCAGGGCCAGCACAGTACCATTCCGAGAACAGCACCTACTACAGCCTGCAATATTTGATAAGGTAGCTTTATCCACGCATACTCGGGTGTGCTGTAAATAAATGCTCTGCCGAGAGAATATCCGACTACCATAATCGCCGCACCTACAGACACACCGATACCTGAAGCAAGTATTTTGTGATTCTTCAGTGCATGGCGGGATATAAGGGATATTACAACAGCCTGAAGTCCGTGTGTAACAAGAGAAACGAACATAGGAGTCGGGTAGAAGAAAAAGTCACCGAGGAACGCACCCACGCCGCCAACCATAAACGCCGCAAAAGGGTCGAGAATTATGGCAGCCAGACATATTACCACATCGTTCAGATACAAGTGTCCTCCGGGTACCGGCACACCAAAGGAACTCATCACAATATTTATCGCCATAAGCATTGCCGCAGTGCATATCCACACTGTTTTCTGCCTCACGCTGATTTTATTTGCACTCATAAAAATTCTCCTTGATATTTTTTTGAAAATATTATATAATGTCTCTGACCATAATAAAATCATCAAATCGGGAGAATATTATATAACCAGATGAAATACAGAATATCCGACAACTCCGACTCACCGGCATATTTGCAGTTATACAGACAACTCAAGCAGGATATAGTTGATACAGTATATGCCTGCGGATGCAAGCTTCCGTCAAAAAGGCTCATGGCAGAGGATTTGGGAATAAGTACTGTGACAGTTGAACACGCTTATTATCTGCTGTGCGACGAGGGGTATGTTGAATCACGTGAAAGAAGTGGCTATTACGTCATATTTCGCACAAACGACGGTTTTGCAGCATCCTCAAATGAGCATAAATTGCCTGCCGCAACCGTCAATAATACCCACGGCACAGAGCCAACTTTCCCCTTCTCCGTCCTTGCAAAAACAATGCGGCGTGTACTTTCGATCCACGGTGAGGCAATGCTTGACCGTTCTCCAAGCAAGGGATTGTCTGAGTTGCGAACTGTAATATGCGAATATCTTGCCAGGAACCGAGGTATTAACGCATCTCCCGAGCAAATAATCGTAGGTTCCGGTGCAGAATATCTGTACGGACTCATTGTTGAACTGCTGGGGCGGGATAAGATATACGGTATTGAGTCTCCGTCATACCACAAGATCGAACAGGTCTACCGCACCAAGGATGTGAAATATGAATTTCTGCATCTCGGCAGCGACGGAATCAGTTCAACGGATCTTTGTCTGACCTCAGCAAATGTACTTCACACTACCCCCTTTCGCAGTTATCCCACAGGCGTTACTGCAAGCGCTTCAAAGCTTCACGAATATATCCTGTGGTCGGGAAAAGGAGAGCGATACATTATAGAAGATGACTTCGAATCGGAGTTTTCCGTATCGTCAAAGCCCACAGACACGCTTTTCGCTCAGAGCCGCCTTGACAATGTTATATATCTGAATACATTTTCAAAAACCGTCTCACCGTCACTGCGACTGGGATATATGGTTTTGCCCATGCATTTGACGCCTATGTTTGACGAAAAGCTTGGTTTTTACTCATGTACTGTTCCGACATTTGAGCAGTACGTTCTCACAGAGCTCATATCAAACGGAGACTTTGAGCGTCATGTAAACCGAGTCCGCAGAATGAAGCGTCAGGAAATGAAATAAACAAAAGCAGCGCAAGAAATACCATCCTGCGCTGTTGTTTTGTTATTCTTACAGTATCTTGGTCTGCTTTTTCCACTCGTCGTAGCAGGACTTACCGTCCTTGCGGAGAATACTTCCAAGCACCATGATCATTTTTTCGCCATCGTTAACGTCGCAAAGAACGTAGGCGTCCGTCATCCAGCCGTCAAGCTCGTTAAGGCTGTTGTCGTGAACTCGCTGACCGTCCGCCTCGTGGTTGTAGTAAATGCGGTACTTGTTACCCTTGAACTTGATCTCAAATCCGTACCAACGCATTCCCTCAATAGGTGAGACCTGTGCTTCCTCGTCGCCAAGGACGATAGCGTTCATCATTGCACAGCGTCTGTCCTTGCCGTTTACGTTAAGAGACACCCACTTGTGTCCGTCAAACTCTTCCGCTGTACGAGTGAATCCGCGGTCAACCGTGGTCGTTACAACTGCGCGGTTACGCTCTGTCTTGAAGATCATGCGGTCTCCGTCTTCGGTCATGTCCGCTCTGTAGTGAAGCAGGAACGAGTACTCCGATTCGTTATAGCAGGTCACGTCATCAATGATAACGTAAAGCTCGTCGTCAAGTCTCACAAAGCTGCGCTGATTGCGATAGCACTGATTGGAGTAAGGTCCTGTTGCATCGGCAATGAAGTAGCAAAGCTTGCCATCCTCAACAAACTGCTCAATGTGTCCGGGGAGTCGGCTTCCTCGGGAAACGTTCCAGCCGGGCATTCCCTCTCCGTTTATGAGCATTATGCTGTGCGCTCTCGACTGAGTATAGTAGCCTCCGTAGTTGCGGTTGCCGTATGCACATGATCCGGAGTCACAGAAGATCTGGTCCCCACCGTGGAATAACTGGAATGAGCCTGCATCCGCGTGGGCATGGTTCCATGAATGACCGCAGCGCACTGCCAGCATTGTTGCATCATCCTCGTCAGATGTACGGATAGTACAGATATCCTTCGATACCATGGACTTAGGAAGAGTAGGTCTCTTACCGTCATATTCGTAAAGCTCGGAATGGAGCATGTCCCAAAGGCTGGGCTTGCCGTAAGCGCGGTTGAAGAATCTCTTGAAATTCTCATCATCAAGTCCCATTGTGAGGAGGCACTTTGCCATGGGGGAATGACCGCCGATCCAAGGATTGCTGTCGCCGAAATCCGCAAACAGATATTTGAGGTCACTGCCGGAAATAGGATATGCAAGAGCCATGAACGCATCAGGTACCTTCTTCAGTACGGGAATATCGCTCTCTCCCTCATCCTCAAAGCAGTTCTTGTAAGTGTGGAGACAGTGTGCAAGCTCACCGATACCGTAGTTGAAGTAAAGCGCACCCTCGTAGAAGTTGCCGTTTTCGTCAAAGTTTGCAGGCTTTGCAAGGATCGCCTCGCCCTGATATTCACAGAATTCTCTCAGTGCCTTTATAGCGTTCTGGAGAAGCTCGATGGATCCGTCAACCTCATCGTAAACCGCGCAAAGGCCGAGCATGGGATTGCCTATACAAACCGCCCACCAGTTGTGACCCATGGAGTCAAGGGCATGAACTCTTGTGCCCGGATTCATCCAGTCGTTAAAGAGAGGCATTACACCCTTTTCCATAATTGCATCACGAATGATCCCCCTCTCGTCCTCTGTGAATGCGTCATACATAGTGTCGTACACACAAGCCATGGAATGAAGAAGCATTGTGGTGTTAAGCTCGGAGTGCCAGGGGAAACGCTTATCAAGTATACCTTTGTTGCACCACATGTCATAGGAAGCATAGTGAAGGGCCGCCTCCTTCATTTTCGCTGTGTATTTAGTCTCGCCGAGAAGGTACAGTGAAGTAAACGCGCCTGTCATCGTACCAAACTGACCGCAAGCCGCCGCCATGTTCATGTAGGGCTCATACTGCATAAGCTCTTCCCCCAGCAGCTCGTCAGCTCTCTCCTTCATTTTCAGAAGCTCTGCCTTGTACTCATCGGATGCAGCGATCTTTTCCTTCAGACCCGCAACCATCTCTTTTGTGTACTCAAGACGAGGATGAACCCCTCTCATTTTTTCGCGAATTATCATATATCTGTCCTCCCGTGGAGATAAAAATCGAAGATCAATCTACTAATCGGATTATATCATATACGTCCGTCAATGTCAATCTGAATATGGTGCCGAGCAGTGTTTTTTCACAGTGTGCCATACATCAATGAGTGTATATATTCATTTCCCTCTCCAAAACTCTACATAATAATGAATAAAAACACAAAAAGTCTTGACAAGAATAGTCACCGGTGCTATAATATTTTTATTGTAAATAAAATGGGAAGATATCTGTTTTTCCATACAAAAATAATTGCAATCACAGTTTTTTGTCTCTTCGGTACACTACTTTGGACAGTAGAGAGACAAAAGAGCTCTATTAACCATATCTGTCGGGAGGTGTTGATCGGATATGAAAAGCGGAGAAATAATGACGGGCTCGAGAATCGTCATTGAGACTCTCATCGAGCAGGGCGTAACCGATGTATTCGGCTACCCGGGCGGACAGATAATCAACGTGTACGACGAGCTTTACAAGGCAAGTGACCGCATCAATCACATACTCACCGCACATGAACAGGGCGCATCTCACGCTGCTGACGGATATTCGAGAGTCACGGGCAAGGTTGGCGTAGTAATCGCAACCTCAGGTCCGGGAGCAACAAACCTTGTAACAGGTATCGCCACCGCAATGCTCGACTCCATCCCCATGGTAGCGATCACAGGTAACGTTGCCACATCTCTCATAGGACGTGACAGCTTCCAGGAGATAAACATCACCGGTGTGACAATGCCCATAACAAAGCACAATTACTTCGTAACAGACGTAACAGAGCTGGCGGACACCATCCGTGAAGCTTTTAAGATAGCAAAATCCGGCAGACCCGGCCCTGTACTTATCGACATACCAAAGGATGTACAGATGGCTGAGTGCGAGTTTGTCCCCGGAGATATAGTAGAGCCTTTCCCGACTGATGAGGTAGCTGACTGCGACATCGACCGTGCGGTTGAGCTTATCAATTCCGCCTCACGTCCGTATATCTACATAGGCGGCGGTGCGGCAGGTGCGGGACTCACAAAAGACATCATGGCTCTGGCCGAAAAGATCGACGGATACATCGGTTGCTCATTTATGGGGCTCTCCGCCATGCCCAATTCCTATGCGAGATTCCTCGGAATGCAGGGTATGCACGGTCAGTATGCATCCTCAATGGCAAACAAGGACGCGGATCTCATCATCGGTCTCGGTGTCAGATTCAGCGATAGAGCAACGGGAAACACCGCAAAGTACGCAAAGCGCGCAAAGATCATTCAGATTGATGCAGACCTTGCGGAAATCGGAAAGAACGTGGCGGTTGACGTAGGTCTTGTAGGGGATATAACGTCCTGCTTCAAGAAGATCGTTGAAAAGTGCAAAGTACAGTCTCATCCACAGTGGCAAAAGACTGTTGAAGACTTCAAGGCAGAAGGCAAGCGCATTATCGAGGCCGCTGAACGTGAGGCAGGAGACAAGATCACGCCACGAAAGATATTCGACGTTATCAACTCACTTAAAGATAAAGACACGGTCATTGCAACCGACGTCGGTCAGCATCAGATGTGGACAGCACAGTGCGTAAACTTCGAGAGAAGCCGCAGATTTGCTTCAAGCGGCGGACTTGGCACAATGGGTTACGGTCTCGGCGCGGCAATCGGTGCACAGATCGGAAGCGGAGACAAAACCGTGCTCATCACAGGTGACGGAAGCTTCGGAATGAATCTGAACGAGCTTGCAACGGCAGTAACATACAACACGCCCGTAGTAATCGTGCTGATGAACAACGGTGTACTCGGCATGGTTCGGCAGTGGCAGACACTATTCTTCGGTCAGAGATACTCGAATACAGTACTCGATCGAAAGACAGATTTTGTTAAGCTTTCAGAAGCCTTCGGTGCATCAGCCGAGCGGGTTTCAACCATAGATGACTTCCGCCATGCATTTGAGCGCGGTATGAAGGCAGACGGTCCTTATCTGATCGATGTTCCCATTGATATGGACGAATTCGTTCTCCCCATGCTTCCTCCGGGCGGATCTATCGAAGATATAATCACAACAAAAAAACAGGAGGAGAAATAACATGAGATTCGTTATCGCGGTATACGTTGAAAACACATACGGTGTTCTCGCAAGAGTCTCCGGTCTTTTCATGAGACGGGGATACAACATCGACTCCCTTACGGTTGGCGAGACGGATGACCCGAATTTCTCCCGTATCACCATCACCCTCGACGGAGACGATCATCTCTGCGAGCAGATAATCAATCAGCTTTACAAGCTTCACAACGTAAAAAAGGTCAAGCTTCTCGGAAATGGAGCATCCGTTGAACGCGAGCTTATGCTTATCAAGGTGAAGAACACTCCGGAAACCCGCAGTGAGATCATGACGGCTTCTGAGATCTTCCGTGCCAAGGTTATCGACTACAATGTTGAGTCCATGTGCATCGAGGTCACAGGTGAGCCCACAAAGATCAACGCATTCATTGAAGCTATGAAGCCTCTCGGAATCGTTGAAATATGCCGCACCGGAGTTGTTTCTCTTGAACGCGGCGCAAATATACTGTAAATTCACACATAACCACAAGGAGATATATTACTATGCAGAACATTTACTACCAGCAGGATTGCAATCTTGCGAAGCTTAACGGCAAGACAGTTGCTATTATCGGTTACGGCTCCCAGGGTCATGCACACGCCCTCAACCTGAAGGACTCCGGCGTTAACGTTATCGTTGGTCTTTACAACGGCTCCAAGAGCTGGGCAAAGGCTGAAGCACAGGGTCTCACAGTTATGACAGCGGCTGATGCAGCAAAGAACGCTGACGTTATCATGATCCTCATTAACGACGAAAAGCAGGCTAAGCTTTACAAGGAATCCATTGAACCCAACCTCACAGAAGGCAAAACTCTCGCATTTGCACACGGTTTCAACATCCACTTTGGCTGCATCAAGCCTCCGAAGAACGTTAACGTTATCATGATCGCGCCTAAGGGCCCCGGTCACACAGTTCGCAGCGAGTATCAGGCGGGCAAGGGTGTTCCCTGTCTCGTAGCTATTGAGCAGGACGCAACAGGCGACGCGCTTGAAATCGCTC
>SVSK01000060.1 GCA_015064345.1 Oscillospiraceae bacterium
TACCCATACCGGTAGCACCGGCGATGAGCAAGTGGGGCATTTTTGCGATATCGAAGTAAACGGCTTCACCTGCAACGTTTTCGCCAAGGCAAACTGTCAGCTTGCTCTTTGCGTCAATGAAGCGGGAATCCTGAATAAGTGTACGGAGATGAACTGTGGACTGATTCTTATTGGGAACCTCGATACCAACCGCTGACTTGCCGGGAATGGGTGCTTCAATTCGCACACCTGTGGTGGCAAGGTTAAGGGCAATATCATCCACCAGATTCACGATGGAACGAACTCTTGTACCCGGCTCGGGAAGCAGCTCGTAACGTGTGATAGTAGGACCGCGGGAGATATTCTCGATCTTTGTTCTTACGTTGAAGCTCTTGAGTGTCTCAACAAGCTTGACTGCGTTGCTCTGAAGCTCTTCCTTGATGTTAGCGTTTCCGCGACCGGGATCCTCTGCCAGTATTTCGATGGGCGGGAACTTATATACCGGAACGGACGGTCTGGTGGGCTTCTGAGTCTTCGGGAGTGAGCCTGACAAGGATTCGCGGTGAACGTCCAGAGTGTTCTGCGCCTCAGAGATCTTGTCGATCATTTCAGCGTCTGCGGGATTTACGAATATCTTTGATACGTCGTACTCGTCGCTTTCCTTGGCTTCGTCTGCGCTGTTCTTTGCTGCGGGAGAATTGCCTTTCTGCTCACGGATACTCATTGCCGCCATCTCTACCGCATCAAGCACGTCCCCTGCAACGATCTCTGTGGTTGCGGAGGAGGGATCTGACAGATCGAGAGTTTCGGACGTTGCACCAAGCTCTTCTGCAGTCTGTGCTACAGGAGTCTCGCCGCCGCTCTTCTTCTGACTGCGCTCAATTCGTTCTCTTGTGCGGCGCATTACCTCGTCAAAGATCTTCTCGTCAACTGTTTCCTGATCGAGAATAAGCTCTTCCGCTTCGGTTACCTTAGGTTCAGCGGGGATTTCATCCTCAGAGGTTCTTGCGTCGATATCGTCGTCGTAGTCGCTGTCGCTGATGTTGTTCACATTGCGCTTGCGGTTTGCTTCGGGATCGCTTGTGGGATCAATGGCACTTGCCCTCTGCTTCTTGATCCTGTAAACCGTAGCGGAATTGGTCTGTACCTTGGGAGTATGAGCAGGCTCGTCAAATACAGTCTGCTGCTCGTATGGCTCGGGCTCTCCCTCAAGCTCCGCTTTCTTTTTCTTTGCACGGAGATATTCAAGATATTCCTCTTCACGGATCTGATTCTTTGAGGGAGGGGCATTCCTGCGCTTTTCTTCCTCTGCGGCACGCTTTTCCTCGCGTCTCTCGCTGGCGAACTTGATCTTGTACGCAACGTAGATATACACACCGCGAGGAGTTACGCCTGCGATGTAAAGAGAGAGGAGTATCATTGCGGCGAAGATGATGATGAGGGTGCATACCTTGCCGAATCCTTTTACAAGAAGGAGACCAATCACGCCACCTACTACACCGCCGCCAACAAGATCCATGCCGTCTGCGTAGTGAGTCTTGATATCGAAGGTTGTCTCACCGCCGCCGAGAGTATGAAGCAGAGCGGCAAGGAGAATAAAAACGATCACCGTACAAATGTTGCGGCCTGTATTCTGACCCTCGGAGACGTCTCTCTTCCAAAGGAAAGTGCGGATGAGGATGAACACGGGAAGAGCATAAGCCGCGCCTGCGAAAAGTCCTGTCAGAACGTCTCGGATGGTACCGCCGACTGTTCCTTCACCCATGATTACACACACTGCGATAAGCACCGCCAGCACTGCCATGAGATAGGGCACAGCCTGATTTACAAAGGACGGCTCGGAGGACTGCTTGTTAGCATTTTTGGCAACCTTTGTCTCAGTCTCCTTTTTCTTTACGTTTGTATTCTTCGGCTCGGACTTTGTTTCCTTGAATGTCTGCTTCTTTTGGGAAGTGGATTTCTTTGATGTGGTTTTTCCGGAGCTCTTTTTATTACTTGCTTTACTTGCCATGATTTATCCTTTCCGGAGAGATAGTATGTATGTTATGATTTTATTATTGTCCATATAAGGCTCTGCCTGTGCACATACAAAGCCAATATATATTTTACCATAAAATAAAGAAAAAAACAAGGTCATTTTTTGCATTGTTTACAGAGATTCTTAATTACGTTAAAAAATCGGAAAATAAGCAGAAAAAACTGTCGAATCCTTCTTGACAAGAGGCAGAGTTGTGATATAATATGTATTAAATAGTGCATTCACGCACCCCAAAAAAGAAAAAATAACTGACACACAAAGAGGTATATCATGACTACATACAGAATTGGTGTTATCGGTCTCGGAAGCCGCGGCATGGGTCACGTTTCCGGTATTCTCACAGAGCGCGACGATACTGTTATCACAGCAGTTTGCGACATCTATCAGGACAGAATCGATCACGCTATCGAATACTGCAAGGAAAAGAAGGGCTGGACCGACATCTACGGTACAACCGACTATAAGGAGCTTATCGAGAGAGACGATATCGACGTAGTATTCGTATTCTCCGCATGGGAAAACCATATTCCCGCTGCAATCTATGCTATGGACCACGGCAAGCAGGTTGGTATTGAAGTAGGCGGCGCTTACAGCGTACAGGACTGCTGGGATCTGGTTAACGCATACGAGAGAACAGGTATCCACTGCATGATGCTTGAAAACTGCTGCTACGACAGAAACGAAATGATGGTTATGCGTATGGTACGCGCAGGTCTGTTCGGTGAGATCGTTGCTTGCGAAGGCGGATATATGCATGACCTCCGCGTTGAAATTGCAAAGGGTGACCAGACAAAGCACTACAGACTCCGCAACTTCCTCAACCGTTGCTGCGAAAACTACCCCACACATGAGCTTGGTCCTATCGCAAAGACTCTCGACATCAACCGCGGTAACAGAATGGTATCCCTCAATGCTATGGCATCCAAGGCTCGCGGTATCAACACATATGCAAAGACTCGCGAAGGCATCAATCCCGAGCTTCAGACTGCACAGTTCAAGCAGGGTGACATCGTTAAGACTAACATCAAGTGCGCAAACGGCGAGCTTATCTCCTTCACACTTGACAACTCTCTCCCCAGATTCTACTCCAGAAACTACACAATGCGCGGTACAGAAGGTTTCTTCAGCGAAATGACAGCTACCGTATTCCTTGACAGCGTACACGGTGAAGAAGTTCCCGAGGCTGAGCGCAAGGACTTCCACAATAATATCGATGAGTACCGCAAGGAATGGGAGCATCCCGTATGGCGCAAATTTGAGGAAGAGGGCGTAAAGGGAGGCCACGGCGGTATGGACTGGCTTGTATTCGACGCTTTCTTTGAAGCACTCCACAACGGTGAGGTTCCTCCGATCGATACATACGACACAGCGGCATGGATGGTAATCACACCTCTGTCCGAGCAGTCTATCACACTGGGCGGTGCGGCTGTTGAGATCCCCGACTTCACTCGCGGCGCATGGACTCACAGAGACGACGTTAAGGACAAGAACCACGGCTTCTACGCTCTGGATAAGTAATCAAATATAATAAAAACGATCCCCTTACGAGAGAGTGAGGGGATTTTTTGTATCTATTTATCTTTCCTCATATCTTACAAACGCAAACCACCGTCCGCCGGGTATCCACGAATTCACGTTCATCGTGCCTTGACCACCGAAGAGCTTCAAAATGCATCTGTCGTTTGTGCCGTCGGAGTTCATCATGCGTATTTCCACATTCTTATCCGGAGGATGCTTGTCGGGTTCAACATCTGTGCCGTATGAAAGATACACGATCGTCTTTCCGTCGGGGGAGATGTGCGGAAACCAGTTGTTCCGACCGTTTGAAGTGAGACGCGTAACATTTTTACCGTCCGAATCCATTCTGTAGCAGTCCATCAACCCGTCTCTGGCGGAATTAAAGTATATGTACTTTCCAGAGGGGGAGTATTCCGCGCCGTCGTTGTGACCGGGGGCATCTGTCAGCTGTGTTTCACGCCCGTCTGTCAGCGCGAGGGAATATATATTGCACTTTCCACCGCGTTTTGAGGTGTAGAGAATGGTCTTGCCTTCAGGGGAGTATCCGTGAAGATAGCACACCGTGTCGGGAGTCAAAAGCCGCGGAGAATCTGCGCTTTTCGTATCAACAAGCCATATTTTTGAACCCACGCCCGGGACTTCGTCGGATATTGCGAGATAACGTCCGTCAGGGGAGAAAAGATGGTCGTTGTTGCTGTGAGTACACGGGTCGGTGGGGATCTGCCAAGTCAAGCCTGTTCGTATGCTGTTGCAATAGATAAGTCCCTCCGAGTTAAAGCAAAGACTGTTGTCGTCCATCCAAAACGGTGCGTTGATGGGCGTCTCACCTTCGAGAATTACTTTCCGCTCATCGGTGAGAGTGTCATATAATTCAAGTATGCTATACTTCATGTGGCTCACCCATGTCCGACTTTTTTGTTTCTCATCTTTGCCACAGCTGCAGCGATCGCGCAAACGAGAACGAAGCAAACAAGCTCAACCGTTACAACAGCCGCGCCTGTCTGAAGTGAGAGGAAGCATGCCGCGAAGAATCCCACCGTGAAGCAAACAACGGAAATAACAGCGGAGAGAATAACAGTCAGCTTAAAGCTTTTTGTAATACGCATTGCGGTGAGGGCGGGGAATATGATAAGTGCGGATATCATTATAGATCCCATCATTTTCATACCAACAACGATTGTTATACCTGTAAGAATTGCAAGAAGTACGCCGAAAACATCAGTCTTTACTCCTGCCGCGTTGGCAAAGGTCTCGTCAAAGGTTACGGCAAAGATAGTCTTTGAGCATAGCACAAACCATGCGATGACCACAGCAGAGAGGACTATGGAGATTATCATATCCTTTTCGGAAATGGTCACAATGGAAGCGGAACCAAAGAGGGAAGAGCAGATGTCTCCGCTTTTGCCGCCTGTGAGATTGTACATAAGCGTACCGACCGCCACCGCACCCGTTGACACCACCGCGCAGGCAGAGTCACCGTTAAGGCGTCCTTCCTTTTTCGAGAGTCGCAGGATCAGCACCGCCGCAACGACTACGATGGGGATAGCAAGCTCCATTGAATACGTTGCGCTTACCCCCGCACAGGCAGAAAGAGCAAGAGCAAAGAAGCCCACATGGGAAAGTCCGTCGCCGATCATTGAATATCTCTTCAGAACAAGGCTGACACCGAGAATGGAAGAGCACAGGGATACGAGCACACCTACGATCAGGGCGCGGATGACTACACGCATCAGAAATTCGGACGAAAGTATTTCAGCTATTGTCATGTCAAGTCCCCCTTTTCCTTTGCTGTGTGATCGCAGTGGCAGTTGTGACCGTGGTGAAGCTCATGGTCAATTGCCGCGTCGTGTTGTTCGTGTACTGCATATTCGTCAACCGTGCCGAAGAATGAGTGTCCGCGGCACATGGAAAGCACGTTTTTTGCTTCGTGGAGAGCGCAGTTAACATCGTGGGACACCATCATTACCGCGCATCCGAGCTTTTCGTTTATCTGCCGTATTGCGGCATACATCTCATGGGCCGCGTCGGGGTCAAGTCCAGTTACAGGTTCGTCAAGGAGCAACAGCTTATCTGAAACGCATATTGCGCGTGCCAGCAGCACTCTCTGCTTTTGTCCTCCGGATAGCTCACCAAAGCACCGTGACGCAAGAGGCGTAATTCCAAGCAGCTCCATTGCCGCTTTTGCTTTGCTCCGAGACTGCTTTTTCCAAGCAAACCCGAAGCTGTCAGAACGAACGCATCCCGAGAGTATCACTTCACTTACACTTGCAGGAAAATCATGCTGAATTTTCGACTGCTGGGGAAGGTAGCCTATGCCCGAGCGCTTCAGTTCCGCGGATACGGCAAGAATACCGCCTGCCGGAGTTACCTCTCCCGTTATCGCCTTGAGCAGGGTGCTTTTTCCCGAGCCGTTCTCTCCGATGACGCAGAGATAGTCACCGCTGTGGAGAGTGAAGTTCACGTTTTCCGCCGCGGTGTGTCCGTCGTAAGCCAAGGTTAGGTCGGTTGCTTTTATCAGTTCCATATTATTCTCCGATCAGTTAAGCGCAATCTTCAGCGCTTCGATATTCTGTCGCATTATGTCTGCATATGTGATTCCGCCGTCAAAATCCTCTCGTGTCACGTTGTGAGCGGAGTGAAGTGTGAGGATGATCGCACCAGTTTCATCCGAGACAGCACGAGCGGCTACGCTGTTTTTTGAAAACTCGATTATGAAAACGGCGGGGATATCGTTGCCTTTTACCGTATCAACTAGGGAGCTTATCATAACAAGTGTGGGCTCCGTGTCAGACGAACAGCCTGAGAACGCGGCGCAGTAGTCGAGACCGTATTCTTCAGCAAGATATCTGAAAGGAAAACGGTCACACACCACTATTGAGTTGCGCTTTGCGGTGTTTATTACGTCTCGAAGCTCTCGGTCAACCTCTGTCAGCTCTGCTCTGTATGCTTCAAGATTGTTCTTTACTTCATCAGCGAGAGAATTGTCAAGAGACACTACATCTTCAGCAATCTTTTCCATTATTGTTATAGCATTGGGAATGGATGTCCAAATATGCTCGTCCTCTGTTCCGTGGTCGTCATGTCCGTGGAGTGATTCTTCTGTGTATATCTCCACAAGATCCATAGCGCGGAGTTTTTTGATTCCGTCCGCCGACTTGCCCATGGACCCAAACATATCGTTTACCCACTCTTCGCTTTCTCCGCCGATGTATATGAATAGGTCCGCTTTTTCGACTATTGCCATGTCGGAGAGAGTGGCTTCAAAGTCATGAGACTCGCTGCCGGGGGAGATGAGCATTTGCACGTTACATTCCTCGCCGCATACAGCTCTGGCAAGGTCATAAAGGGCGAAATTTGTGGTTACAACTGACAGTCTGCCGTCATCGTTTCCGCTTTTTGCACAGGAGACAAAAGAGAGAAGCATACAAGCCGCCAAAGCGAAGCAAAAAATTCTCTTAATGCTCATGTCCGCTACCTCCCGCACAGTTTTTGCAGCAACCGTATATGACAGTCTTGCCGCTGTCAACGGTGAAACTGTGCTCGTCCATGAAGTGAGACAGCAGCTTTCCGACAAATTCGCAGTCGAGATGAATGAGCTCGCCGCATTTGTTGCATTTGAGATGGATGTGGTCGGTGTGTGTGCAGCCGTTGTACTGATAATGGGCACACTCACGGCTTCCGGAGACGAATCTGTTTATAAGTCCTTCGTCGGTCAGCTTTGCGATAGTGCGGAACACGGTTGCTTCGCCCGCGCTTACTCTGCCGCATACTTCCTTTGCGGTAAAGCATTCATCCTTGTGGTCGGCAAAAAATGCGAGTATTTCATCTCTCTGTCGGGTTTTATATCTTGTTTCGCTCATATGTTTCTCCAATTTGATAATCATTATCAATTTTACTGTATTTTATCATACGGCAATTTGAAAGTCAATATCAAATTCGAGAAAAATCACCTGTTGACAAAGATTTTTCCATGTGATATCATACGGGTAGAGTATTATCATATAATTTAAGGTAAAGGAAAGACAAAAATGCCATACATCAATGTAAAAACGAATGTTGAGATCACAAAGAAAACAGAAGTTGCGCTCAAGACAGCAGTTGCCCGCGCAATGGAGGAAAGCTTTCCGGGAAAGACTGAAAACTGGCTGATGGTAAACATCGAAGGCTTTTGTACCATGTACTTTGGCGGAAACGATCTGCCTTGCGCCATGTTTGAGGTAAGCATCTTTGGCGAGCAGTCCGATGAGGCTTATGCAAAAATGACTGAGAAGATTTGTGCCATTGCCGAGAGTGAACTGAAAGTAGCTCCCGACAGAGTGTACGTCAAATACGGTGAGTACACCAAGTGGGGCTGGAACAACATGAATTTCTGATTTTGGAGGATAACATGACTGAATTTAAGAAAATTTCTCCCTATGAACTAATCGACAATCCGTTTAAGCTTATCGGCAAAGACTGGATGCTGGTTACGTCCGCAAACGACGGAGAGGGAACAGTGAGCGGAGTTGACTACAACACAATGACAGCAAGCTGGGGTGGAGTTGGCATACTCTGGAACAAACCGGTAGCTTTTGTGTTTGTCAGACCACAGAGACACACCTTCGGATTCTGCGAGAATAACGCAAGGATGACTCTCACCTTCTTCGATGAGAAGTACAGAGATGCGCTCACATTCTGCGGCAGAAACAGTGGCAGAGATTACGACAAGGCGAAAGAGTGCGGCCTTACTCCCGTGTTTGATGCGGATGAAAAAGGACGTGTCGCATGGTTTGATGAAGCCAGAGTTGTGCTTAAGGTGAAGAAGCTGTATGCCGATTGGCTTGACAAAGCGTCTTTTTGCGATCCTGCTCCTCTCTCGAGCTATCCCTCGGACGATTTCCACAAAATGTACATCTGTGAGATCGAAGAAGTGCTGGTGAAATAAGCGATTTTGGCGGAAAACTAATAATAATTCGGCGAAATCAACAAAAAAACAGTTCAAAAAATTACACTATGCCCAATTGAAATTTGTATATTTGTATTGCAAAAGTACTAAAAATAGTGTATAATTAACAGGTAAGGCTTGGCGCATCCTACATGCTTGTGCATCATGCCTACGAAAATAACCGGAATAATTCATCCGGGCAGCGAGAAAAAACAACATTTCGCTGTATTTTATTCCAAGGTTAATAATAAAAATACATACATAAGGAGTACAAAATGGCAGACATCACCACAAAGGCAATCCGTAATATCGTTCTGCTCGGTCATGGTGGCTCGGGCAAAACTTCTCTGGCTGAAACAGCTTTATATCTCGCAAAGGGCACTGACAGACTCGGTAAGATCACTGACGGTAACACCGTTCTTGACTACGATGCTGAAGAGATCAAGCGTGGCTTCTCTCTTAACCTGTCCGTAGCTAACATCAGCTGGAACGACTGCAAGATCAATATCATCGACACCCCCGGCTTCCTGGATTTCGCAGGTGACGTGTATGCAGGTGTTCGTGTTGCTGATGCCGCTATCATCACTCTCGACGGCAAGGCAGGCGTTGAAGTTGGTACAGAGCTTGCATGGGACAAGGCTACTGAAGCAGGCATCCCCACAGCATTCTTCATCAACAAGTGCGACGATCCTGAAGCAAACTTCGACAGAGTATACCGTCAGCTCCACCAGCAGTTCGGTACTGCAGTTTGTCCCGTTCTCGTTCCTATTAAGGAAGGCGGCGAAACAAAGTTCCTCAACCTTATCGAGATGAAGGTTTATACCTTTGACGCTAAGGGAAAGAGAAGTGAAGTTGCAGTAGAAGCAGGTTCCGATCTTGAAGCTGTTGCTGACACATATAAGGAACACCTCAACGAATCTCTTGCTTCCACAAGTGAAGAGCTTCTCGAAAAGTATTTCGAAGAGGGCGTTATTACACAGGAACAGGCTATCGAGGCTCTCCACCAGGGTATCATCGACGGTTCTATCGTTCCCGTATTCTGCGGAAGTGCTACAAACCTTTGGGGCTGCACATTCCTGCTTGACACAATCGCTGACTCCTTCCCGAGACCTACAGCAAGAAAGGTTGAGAAGATCGTAAGCGAAAGCGGCGTAATGGATAAGCCCATCGAAGTTGACGGCGACTGCTCCATCTTCGTATTCAAGACCATCGCTGACCAGTTCGGTAAGCAGACATACTTCAAGGTAATGAGCGGTACTCTTACAAACGATCTCGTTCTTAAGAATGCAACATCCGGCTCTTACGAAAAGATGGCTCACATCTACACAATGCGCGGTAAGAAGCAGACTGAAGTTACATCTCTCTGCTGCGGCGACATCGGTATGATTCCGAAGCTTGTTAACACAAATACAAACGATACTCTCGTTTCCGGTAACGAATTCGAGTACAAGAAGATCGCATTCCCGAAGCCTTACATGACAATGGCTATCATGCCTGCTGCAAAGGGCGACGAAGATAAGATCTCCACAGGTATCACAAGACTTCTTGAAGAAGATCCCACACTCGTTTACGAAAACAATGCTGAAACAAAGCAGATGACCATTTCCGGTATGGGCGACATGCAGCTTGACGTTGCAGTTGCAAGAATGAAGGCTCGTTACGGCACATCCGTGCTTCTCGAAAAGCCCAGACTCGCATACCGCGAAACAATCAAGGGTACATCCGACGTTGAAGGTAAGCATAAGAAGCAGTCCGGCGGTTCCGGTCAGTACGGTCACGTTAAGATCAGATTCTCCCACGGTGAAGAAGAAGGCCTTACATTCACACAGTCCGTTGTTGGCGGTACAGTTCCGAAGAACTTCTATCCCGCAGTAGAAAAGGGACTTCTCGAAGCTATGACAAAGGGTGTTCTCGCAGGATATCCCGTTGTTAACCTTGCTGCTGACCTGTACGACGGTTCTTACCACCCTGTTGACTCCAACGAAATCTCCTTCAAGCTGGCTGCACGTCTCGCTTATAAGGAAGGTCTCCCGAAGGCGAAGCCCATTCTTCTCGAGCCTGTTGGTTCTCTCAAGGTTACTGTTCCCGATACACTCGTTGGTGACGTTATCGGTGACCTCAACAAGAGACGCGGTCGCGTACTTGGTATGAACCCCAGCGAAAAGAAGAGCGGTTACACAGTTGTTGAAGCAGATGCACCCAAGGGCGAAATGATGGATTACGTTATCGCACTCCGCGCTATGTCACAGGGCCGTGGCTCCTTCGAATTTACAGTTGACCGTTACGAGGAAGTTCCTTCCACAGTTGCTCAGAAGATCATCGCTGAAGCAAAGGTTGACGAAGACTAATTTAACAAACAAACGGGGGATGAAAATCTCCCGTTTTTTTCAGTTTTATATTACAATGAAAGGACTATGGTAATGAACGAATTTGTTGTTCATCCTGAAGAAAGAAACAGAACAACTGTGTGGGGCGGATTTATAACGTGTGGTTTTATTTTCGTATTCTTTCTTTTAGTTTTGGCATTTGCCATAATGTCATTTGGCATAGAATGGATTCTTCCGCTTATATTTGTCGCATTACTAGGCGTTGTAATGGCTCTTGTGGCATATTTTCATTACAAGAGTTGTACGAGAACTCTCATATTCACTGAGGATGGATGTACGGCTACGTTTTTAGGAAGAAGCGAGTTTTGGTCATGGTCGCAGATTTCGGTCAAGCGTCTTGATGTTTCAGAAGATGTTTATGGAAGAACAGAATATCTTGGTCTGTGTTTGTCTACAAATCCCAAGGACGCTGATTCGAAAAAAGGCTTTAAGTATAATAGCATATTTCCACGCACAAAAGGACTCTGTGTCTATCTAGGATTCGAAGAAAACGATATGATAACTGATTACATGAATGGTTTTGGTCGTCATCCACGTTATTTCTACATAGTCGAGAGACGGGAGTTAATGGATGCTTTGCATGAATTTGGTATAGAGTTTTAACCCATCACAAAAAAGCGACGGATAATTTCCATCGCTTTTGCTTTGGATTTTTAGCGAAGAACAACCACCGGTTCTACTTGGAATGGGATAAATGTCGGAACAAAAAGCCTTCCCCAGCTGGGGAAGGTGGCGCGGCGAGTGACGAAGTCAAACTCGACGTGACGGATGAGGTGTTTGTTGATGTAGGGACTACTCATCCACCACAACACTTACTTGTAAGTGTTGTGGTCCCCATTCTCTTGCAAGAGAAGGCAAACAGATTCGCTCGTCTATAGGGTGCAAGTTAAAAAGTGAATATGGTTCTTTTCTCTAAACACAAAAAAGCGACGGATAATTTCCATCGCTTTTCTTTTTATTCAATTTGTGCTATTACAACTCGATTACTGCTGCGGGAACAACTGCAGGATTGTCGCATACCCAAGCCTTTGTTACGATGTCGCACTCGTTCTTGAAGAAGGAGTAGAGTGTAACTTCTTTACCCTTCATCTCAGGGGTAAGACGGAAGTAGTATGTGTAGCCGCTGTCGGTTGCAAAGGGAATGTGCTCCCAGTTGTTGATGTGGTGAGCATTTGCACGGTCGTAGCTGCCGATGACCTTGCCGTCAAATTCCATAGAACAGTAGAGAGCTTCGTTGCCATGTACACCGTCGGTCGCAACAGAGATGTATGCGCCGTCCTTGTATTCCTCAGGAAGCT